>REBL01000059.1 GCA_007692755.1 Nodularia sp. (in: cyanobacteria)
GTGGGCATACTATGGCTAACGCCACGCTACGCGGTAAGCGCAGCTATGCCGTAGGCTTTACGACAAGCTCAGTACAAGTCCTGCCCGCCCTGATTTACCTCACTCAGATCAAATGTGCTGTATCTGTATACCCTGCACCTCAATTCCTATTTTCCTGTTTGCAGCTATGAAACATATTAACTTGATAGAAAAAACTCTAAAATATCCTAATTGCTGGACTCTGACTTCTCTGATTTTCTCCGCATCTATATTATTATTTGCAGGTCGGGCTTTAGCGAATAATGCTGTTCTCCGTTCTATGTTTTCTTGTCATGCACAAGGTTTAGGAGGAGTCGTACCTACTATCAAAGTTTCCTATCAGCAAGGGACAAATTTAAGCTTTCTGCCAGCTGGCGAAACAATTAAAAAAGTTTGGTTAAACGACCCATCACAGGTAACTATGGATTTTGATGGGCCGATGTGTATGCAGTTTGGCGCAGAACGTAATTTGAGTTCAGGCGATTGTGCAAAATCATCAGCAAATGTGATTCAACTGCGGCGAATTCAAAGACTGAATATTCCGGGACTGCCTAAAACAGACAATACACTTTTAACAGTGATTACTGAAGAGCAAGGTAGAAGTAAACTTTATACCTTCAGAATATTATATGAAGATACTGCTCCGAATTATCACACTTTAGCTATTTATCCCGATCCTGTTGCTGGTGAAGCCGCTTGTGTCAGAACTTCTCAGTATTAAGAAATGTGAATTAAAAAAATACCCAATAGTTATTGCGGACGTAATGTACTTAATGTTACTATTGCCAGAAAATTAGATTATTTTTTTAGAAATATGGTTAGCTAAACCACTTAGCCACATTCGACACGCAGGAATTTTACTAAATATGTCCATTAAAATCCGGAAAAATTCGTGAAAGTACTGAACTAAAACTCGATTAAAGAAGTATTGATGAAGTTTATTTGCATCAGAACATACCTATGATATTATTGTGTACATAGTCGATTTTACTTAGTCTAGAACATAAAAGCTAACTTCAAAATTGTAAGACTTTCCCTAGACACACTAGAAATTGGCTATTTACGGGTATTCGTACAGCATCTATTAATACTAGTTATGGAGACCGACGAAGCTGTAAAACTGTAACTGGCATAGCTGCCCTGACTGCGTAGCTTGCCCTAGAAAACACACTTCTTTTGTCTAGTAGCGAATAATATTCGCTCTAAACTTTTAAAATATCGTTTTAGTAACTGAGGAGATACATTTTTATGTTCGCGCAAAGCACACTGAATCGGGGTTTTTTGGTCGCAGCAGCGACTGCTTCTGTCTGTTGTGGCAGTTTGGTAATGGCTGCACCCAGCTATGCCAGTGGTTTTACAGGCTATTACAATCCAGTTAACTGGACTTTGGACACTATCAACTCCACATCATCTGTAGTTCCTGGTTCTGATGCTGGTGAAATTATTATCAGCACTCGTCCCGATACTCTTAATACACTCCTTGATGTAAATTACACAATACGAACTGAAACGGCTGGGATGGTCAGCTTTGACTGGAATTATCAGTTCCCCTCCTCCCCAGCCGCCGTCAATTCTGCATTGAGAGTTATCAGGAATGGTGATATCGACGATAATGTTTTACTGACTAACATTTCTACTGGTACTACATCTGGAACTAATTACAGTTTTGCAGTTACTGCGGGTCAAGAGATCGGATTTCGCCTCAGAAATAATTTCGATAATAGCGGAAGTAGTAATGCAATCGCTACTATCTCCAACTTCAGCGCCCCCGTTGCCCCCGTTATTCCCACTCCAGCCATGTTACCTGGTCTAGTGGGTATGTGGATGGCTGCAATGCGTAAGAAACGCCAGCAAGAAGCGGTAAAAGAAGAAGCTTAAATCCAAATTCAACTTGTGTTAATGTTTCCTAGCAAACTGCCAGGAGGCATTATTCTAATATTTAGGACAAGAAGCACAAAACCCTGTCTTTTTTTCCTCTTTCGCGGAATTCCCCATCCGCATATATGGGTGGGGAGGATGACAGGGGGAATATCTGAAAATGAGCTTCTTTCCTCTGCCTAAGTTTTGACTTTCGCGAGATTATCATGAGTTTACCAGCAATCAGACTACCTCAGTTGGGATGGAGTAAATGGGTTCGGACGAATATTAGACAGCTGGTGAATAGTTTTCCATTGCCCTTCAGGTCTGCGGGGCATAAGCTGGGCTTTATTGTGGGATTGGCCTGCATTGCTGGGTTTCTGGTTGACTTAAGTGGTGTTGCCTTACCCCTGAAATTTCTGGAAACAGAATGGCGCTTTAGTGTACTCCGAATGGTGAGCGATCGCAGCATTGTGCTGATATCTGGTTTGGCGCTGTTATGTCTTGGTTTGCTCGACTCTCGTTACCTCAAAAGGATTGTCACCCGGTTTTGCTTAGTTCTAGGCGTGGTATTTATTCTCTCAGGGGTTTTAGGACTTCGAGATACCATCGAGCTTCGGGATCAGTCCATAATTAATATTGAAAACCAATCTACTCAAGCCTTAAGACAGTTAGAAGCGGCGCAGTCCAATTCCCAGACCCCAGACCCCAACATCACCCCAGAACGTTTAGAGCAGGTCTCTCAGCAGGTGAGGCAGCAAGCACAGCAACAAAAAGCTAATACCCAGAACAGGCTGTATAAGCTCCTAGCCGTAGCCATAGGCAACTTGTTGGTCTCTGGATTCGCACTCATTGCTATTGCCCTCCTAATTTGATACGCCGAACCAGGGGGGCGGTTTTTTAGCAGTGCGGATGATTAAACAGGAAGTAGCCCAGGAAGTTAAAGTATTGATGCCATGTTAAAAAAGCTCAAGCCCAAAAAGATACTTCATATTTGGCAGCAGTCTTTAAAGACTCATCATGGCCGGATGTTAACTTTGGCGGGTGTAGCGGGGCTGTTCTATTTCCCGGTGTGGGCAGGAACCCTGCTTTCGACAATTCTCTTTGGTAGTGCCGCCCTGTTGTTCAATGGGGGGTTTTTGTACTTGGGGCTAAGGAAGTTGTGGACACAGCGAGAGACTTTGCGGCAAATGCCAGTCTCTGGCGATGAACGCTTAATTGGTCATATGCTGATAGTGGGTAGTGCATTCTGGCTACCCTTCTGTAGAGACTCGGTATCACTCCAGGCTTTGATTTGGCTGCTGGTAGTCGTGGGAGTGGCTTGCAGTTCCTTTGGATTTAGGATCTTTTGGCGCTATCCCGTGGCCTCATTGATGATTCTGGTGAGTATGTATCCCAATAACGTTTTTTTGGCTGAACGCATCTTTACTAGCATCATCGAACCCCAGGTGGCGGAAAACTTCACCGCTTGGCTTGGTAGTATAGCACTCCAGGTCATAGGGCAACCAGCGATCGCAGCTAAAAATTTCATTGTGGTAGGCGAAAAATCTATCCATGTAGCCTATCCCTGCACCGGGTTTGATATGGCAATTTCTTTAACCGGGCTGAGTCTGTGGTTAGGTTTGACTTTAAAGCAGGTCTGGTGGCGCATTAGCTTGGCCATGGTCAGCGGGGTAGCGATCGCTATTGTGTTCAATATTCCGCGAGTAGTAGTATTGGTCTTAGCGGTGCTTTACTGGGGCAAATCGACCTTTGACTTCTGGCACGGCCCTTGGGGAGGGCAAATCTTCTCTGGTATAATGTTTACGGTGGCTTATTATGTTGTTTTTGCAATTTACCAATTGAATAGCCCCAAACCAATGGCAGCAAATGACAACGGAAAAGGGTAGAACAAATGATATTTGTGATATTTTCCGATAAAAGACTAAACTGTAAATTGCTATAAAAGTATTTGCCAAAAATCCAGGGTTTTTGGCAGACAAAGAAACCGAGTTCTTAATTTTGGATCAAGTCGAGATCAGGCTGACTCGATCAAATTGATGGGCAAAATAAATATTATTTAATTTTAGTTTTTACATCTGAATAGCCCAACATTTTTAGCTTGTAACACTAATACTTTCATTATCAGTAATTTCCCATAGAGTCTATAGCTTTTAGTCTATTGCAACCATAAGTTGTTACGTTATTTTGATACGACAGCGCATTTAAAATATACTGATAATTCTATTGACATCATCATACTATTTTGCCATGATGTAAATAGCTGATTTCACTAATGATCAACTGAAAAGACTATAAAAATAGTCTTTATTTTCCTAAAAACATCAGAAATTGGCGAAAAAACTTTTTAAGTTGGTATGCTCTTTCAGCCAATATCACAGGTTTTTTATACAATTTAACGGCTTACCAGAAGTCAAACATCGGAGGTGGGTTTGAAACTCTACTTATTTTCTGCTTTCCGCACAGGCTATAAGCATAGCTTAGTGCTAAGTTTGATTGATTACACCATAAATTTGCTAGAGACGTTCCGCCGGAATTTCTCTACAACGAAAAATCAAGCGCATCTTCATTCAGAAATGGTATTAGTGCTGAGTAGAAATAAAGCTCTAATCGGCATTGTGCTTACTGCCTAGCTTCCTCTAAATATTCTACTTACCTAGCAGCATATCGCTAAAGCAAAAGCTTCGTTTTAAGCGCAGCTATGCCGTAGGCTTCACGTGGAGCCTAGCTTTAGCCATGTCGTGCTGGAAGCTTATATTCGCCCTAGATTTCTCAAACATCCTCATAGTAACTTCGGAGATATTTGTCTATGTTCCCTCAAAACACATTAAATAGAAGTTTGTTGGTTTTAGCAGCAACGGCTTCTGTATGTTGTGGCAATTTGCTACTAGCTAAACCAAGCTATGCTAGTGGTTTTACAGGCGATTACGCTCCAGACAAATGGGATTTGACAAGTACTAATGCTCTAGGCGCTGTAACTGTTGTTGAACCTATTATTGATGGAATTACTATATCCTCTGCTCCATTGCCCAATCTTTTGGGTTCCAGTACTAACACTACTCGTTATACAACACAATTTCAAGGTAATGGCAATGATGGCACTGTCAGCTTTAACTGGACGTATACGCCGCTTTTAGGTGATAATTTATTTGGATTCGAGATTGGGGGAACTTTCTTTGAATTGTACTCACAGAATGTTTTGGTGTCACCGGATATTTTGCCGATTCCTGTGTCATTTTCTGGAAATGTTTCTGATCAGCAGGATATCGCCTTTGTGATCACAAATACAACAGACGGCATTACCACAACCCCAGCTATCGCTAACATCACCAACTTCAACGCCTCCATCAACGACGGAGATCCCGTCATTCCTACTCCAGCCATGTTACCAGGTTTAGTGGGTATGTGGATGGCTGCAATGCGTAAGAAGCGCCAGCAACAGATGAAAAAAGAATAGTCTTAACTTAAAGCTGGACTTGTGTTTCTGCCTTCTAGCAATTTGCCAGGAGTTACTATTCCTCGTCTTTGTGCTTCAGTTTTAATTTCCCAAGCTGTAGGTGTTAATAAGTTGCCAAAAAATATGGTATTCCCCAACCTAAGACACTCACAGCCAATAATAAAACTGTCAGCCAATCACCCCAACGCACATACAAAGTCTGGGTTTGTCGTTTATATATGGTTTCGGCATGAGTTTCATAGGTGTTATATCCAGATATCCATAAAGTTCTCCCGTGAGGATCGACAAAGGCTGAATATCCTGTATTCGTCGCCCTAACTGTCCATCTATCGGTTTCAATTGCCCGCATCATATCCAAGGCGTGATGCTGAAATGGCATAGATGCACTGTAATGAGCATCGTTAGAAGAACTGAGAATAAATTGTCCACCCGCAGCAGCTTGACGGCGAAATAGTTCGGGAAATGCAGAGTCGTAACAGATACCAACTATCGCCCGACCAAAGGGGGTATCAAATATCTGATTGGTTGTACCTGGGACTTGGTGGGCATTCAAAGGTGATAAGCGTTGCACTATGCCGCCAAAAATCCCCTCAAAGGGTATATATTCGCCTAATGGGACTAACTTGGTTTTGTCGTAACGGCTGAAAATTTTACCGTTACCAGTGAAGGTAAATAAACTATTTGTATAACTGCGTCCTGTTTGTCCAAAAGCCCCAATCCAAGCAACTACACCTTTTTCTGCCACTGCTTGCACTAAGTCGGTGTTGGGTAAGTCACGCTGATAATATGGTAAGGCGCTTTCAGGGGTGAGGACTGCATCTACACCTTGATCTACTAGATTGTAATATCCAGTGGTGTAACCTGCGATCGCCTGTCGCAAACCTTGAGGTATAAGTTTAATTTCGTTGGGGATATTACCTTGAATAATTCCCACTTTTAATGCCGCTGCTGGTGGTTGGGCTAGGGGACGGGTATATAAGTAAAAGCCCAGGAGGTGTAGGGTAATTAATATTGCTGCGGCGGAAGCTAAATTTTTATTTACCAACCGCAGAGGCGCAGAGAACGCAGAGGAAGTCTTGGCTTGGCGGTTTATCCATGCTTCGGCTATGAATCCATTGACTGCAACTATTACGGCTGTCACGGTGTTCGCCCCGGAGAGTTGACCGAGGTGTAAAATTACTAGGTTGTGGGGACTTTGGGTATAAGCTAGGGAACTCCACCACAGAGGACTAGCACTCCACAGGCTTTCTAAGGCGCACCAAATGGCTGTACCAAATAGAACACGCTGCCAAGTGTTTTTTACAGTGAAACGAGCCATAGCAGCTGCCCACAGGGTAACGAGCGACCCCCCAAATAGGCTGATAAATGACCAACAAAATAGGGTAATTGCCAAACTCGGCAACCAAGGAACGCCCAACCAATTCATCGGATGAATGCCAGTTATCCAAAATAGGGCAACACCATGATAGCCAACACCCCAGGCGAGGGCGAGGAGGAGGGGAGATGAGGCAGAAGTAACAATTAACACCCACAGAGGAGCTAAGGCAATCCATGCCAAAAACCATGCACCAACGGGGGCTACGGTTAGCCCCATTGATACACCACTGGCTAAGGCGATGAAGTAAGGGAGTATAGCGGTTAGCTTCTCCCTGTGTTTTTTACTCAGCTTCTTCCAGCACTTCCACATCATCAACTGCATCAGGAGGAACTATGGCTACACCGTTAATGGCATCTTCTTCATCGAGACGCTGCACTCTTACACCAGTTGCTGACCGCGATTGTATGGAAATCGCATTCACTGCCTGACGGATGATGATACCGCGATTGGTGACCATCATGATTTCGTCATCGTCATTATTAACAATGCGTAAGGTAGCTAATTTGTCTTTGCCTTTACGGTTTTTGAATTTGGTGGCCATTAAACCCTGACCGGCACGGTTTTGCAGTCGGAATTGGGCAACTGGAACGCGCTTGCCATATCCGCCCATTGTAATCACCAATACCCAAGGGCCTATATTGCCGTTACTTGGTACTTCGGTGGATTCCTCCTGATTTTCAATTTCTGCGGTTTCGATTTCTACAGCTTCGATTTCTACAGTTTCGGTTTCTGCGGTTTCGGCCTCTTCTGTATTTAAGGTGTCGAGAATGGCGGCTGGAAGTATATCCATTCCTACCAGTTCATCCCCTTTCTTCAGTTTCATGGCTCTCACGCCACGAGTTGCTCTACTTAAAGGACGCAGCTGTGCATGGGTACATCTAAAGTGAATGGCCATACCTAGACGAGAACCAACTAGTATGCTGTCCTCAACTCTCGCACGTCGCACCCAGCGCAGTTGGTCGCCTTCTTCAAGGGAAATGGCAATTAAGCCGTTAGCCCTGATGTTACTAAATGCGGCTAGTTCGGTTTTCTTAATATTGCCGCCTTTGGTGAGCATAACCAGATATTCTTCTCGGCTAAACTCGTCTACGGGGACAATTGAGGT
>REBL01000080.1 GCA_007692755.1 Nodularia sp. (in: cyanobacteria)
AATGTACCCAGGAGGTGATAAAAGTGTTTAACCTGACCTACGAATTTAAACTCAAACCGACTCAAAAACAATCGAATACTTTTGAGCAATGGCTTGAGATTAATCGTCGAGTCTATAACTATGCTTTGCGCGAACGTAAAGATTGGTATAAGTCTCGCAGTTGTCAGGTTAATGCTTGTTCGCTCCGCTCTGAATACATCATTGGGTCCGAAGCTCCCCGTCCCACCTACGCTAGTCAATGCAAATCATTAACCGAAGCCAAAAGGACTAATCCTGATCTCAAATCGGTACAATCTCAGGTCTTGCAACAAACGTTAAAACGACTTGAAAACGCATTCACAAGTATGTGGGAACAAAATCATGGATTTCCTAGATTTAAAAAATCTGGAAAGATGCGTAGTTTTGTCTTCCCGCAAATGAAGGGGGATAGATTGAGTGGTGGGAGAATTAACCTCCCTGTGATTGGTTGGGTGAAATTCCGTCAATCCCGTTCAATCCCAGAGAGAGGAGTGATGAAACAAGCACGGGTGGTTAAACGTGTTTCTGGATGGTACGTAATGTTAACTATCCAGTGGGATGTAAGTCTACCCCAACCCATGCCACATGGGGAAGCAGTAGGAATAGATGTCGGTTTAACAAATTTTATTGCCACTTCTAATGGTCTTTTAGTCAAGCGTCCGAGGTTTTTTGTAGATGCCCAACGCCAGATGAAATTGCTGCAACAGCGTGTCTCCAGAAAACGATTAGGCTCGAACAATTGGAAGAAAGCACAAAAGAAAGTTGCTTCATTGCATGAGTACGTTGCTAATTGTCGTAAAGACTGGCACAGAAAACTGTCTCATCAAATTTGTGACAGTGCCGGGATGGTGTTTGTTGAGGATTTAAATTTAGTTGGTTTGTCCCGTGGAATGTTGGGTAAGCATTGCTTGGATGCTGGATTCGGTCAATTCTTTAATATCCTCGAACAAACTTGTTTTAAGCGTGATGTCTATTTTCAAAAAGTAGATGCCCGGAAAACAAGCCAAATCTGTCCCAACTGCGGAATTGAAACAGGAAAGAAAGAACTTTCTCAACGTACTCATGTTTGCTCGAATTGCGGCTATACGACTGATAGAGATGTTGCAGCCGCTCAAGTAGTCGCAATCCGTGGACTTGCAGCCGTAGGGCATACGGTCAAGATGCTTGCTGAGGGTAAATTCATTGGAATCCCCGCGAAGCAAGAATCCTCGTACCTTTAGGTCGAGGAGTGTCAAGGATAGATTATCAGCCTATTCTTCATATTAGCGCGATCGCCAAGCATCACGACCCCAAGCAGCTGATTCCAGAAATCCTCAAGTATCAGGTGAAAGAGTCCGATTTGATAGGGGATAGAGAATGGTTTTTAGAGTTAACCCGTCAGTTGCATCAAAGCAGAGCGATCGCTGTAGGGGGTATACTCAGACACTATATGCGAGAATTAGAAGAGGAAAATCAAGACCTCATAGGCGCGAGTGAAGAGATAGATGAGGTTGATGAGGGAAAATTATCTTTCAGATGGGAGAGCAAATTCCAGAGATTTAAAATAGTGAGTGATACAAGCGATACCATTAAAGCCACCTAATCAATGATTTAAAGGGGTTTCAGGGATTTAATAGTGAGTGATACAAGCGATACCATTAAAGCCACCTAATCAATGATTTAAAGGGGTTTCAGGGATTTAAAAGCGTAGAGACTGAGGTCTAATCCGACGGAATGTCAAAGACCAACGGTCAGATGTAACCGGATAAAGTTCATGGGGAATATGCGAATCAAATTTGATAACCTGACCATCCTGAAGGTCATATTTATCATTATCGATACGCAAAGTAGCTTGTCCGATATTGACAGATACGAGTAGAGATTCAAAAACGGAATGATCACGGTGTTCTGTCATGCAAGCACCAGGACGGTAATAAGCAAGTAAAGCACAGTCCCAACCTGGATAAATTAGATTACCTAGTGGCGTGGCAAGCTTAAAATAGTGCAATAGACAAAAATATTGTGGGGTGGGCATCCTGCCCGCCCAGAACAGGCAAGATGCCTGTTCCACAAGAGAAATATAATGCAATATTTTACCCTTGTCACGCCACTACTGCTAATTTGTATTTTTTCACATACATTGAATTTTTCTCGCCTACTGACTTAGCAGTGAGAAGATATCAACGATAATCTTGGCTTTGAATATCACCGAGACGCGCCGCATCACGCATACCGTAATCAGTCCGAGTAAAGCGATTTAACTGCGCCTCATAAAAGTCTCTATTGGCTTGTAAATGCTCAGGGTCGGGGTCATCTAAAGGATGATGTAATGCTGTACGTAATGCTTGAATTACCGCAGATGTAACATTGTACATTGACCGTTGAAAAGTAATTCCCAACTGAATCAACATATCATCTTCGCCTCGGCAATGTTTTTTGTAATCTTCAATTAGATATTCTGGCAAAAAATGCAACATATCTTGCATTAATAATGTTGGGGGAATACCTGCTGTCCCCACGGGAAATACATCAGCGTAAAGAATACCATAGTGGAAATCTTCTTGCTTATTTGGTACTTGACCCGCTTGAGCATTATAAGATTTTGTTCCTCTAAAAGGTGCTGTACGATAAAAAACAGCTTCTACATAAGGTAATGCAGCTTCATACAACCAGACAAAACCTTCAGATTTGGGAACGATTTCGTAGCATTCACCACGGATATAAACATGATGGTAAATAGGACGACTTGCAACTGCAAAAATGCCATTTACCAGAAAATTCATAGCTTCTGGGACAGTGGTAATTTTCCCCTCGTCATATAAATCCGACATTTCAAAAAAGACCGGAGCCATAACTTCCCAGAATAGCCCCAAATTAGAATAATAAGACATTTGGCGGCACTGTTCTAGAAACATATCTGGGAACAGTTTATAAAGCCCCAACATTACCGGGTTTCCTTGGAAATAAGCTTTGATAGCTTTATCAGCGTTGGCTTTATATTCTGGACTATCTAAATAAGGGTCAAATTTACCACCCATTCCCCTGTGCCAAAACATAGCCCGCATACAAGCTTCAGCAAATTCCATATTGATGCGGTCATGGAATAAGTGATGGAATAACTTGGGCATTTTCAAGGTTTCACCCTTTTCCATAAATGCCAAAAGTTCAGGATGTGCAGTTGCTTCACCGCGCCAAACTCTCAATTCTGCATCATCCCCAGCATAATGATTATGCAATTCTAAATACTCTTTCGGCAAGAAGTATTTGAAAAAGGGCAACGGATTTAAAAATACTCGTTCAGCGATATAAAGCAAGTTACGCCAGTAAAAATCCATCGGTACAGCATAAGCTTTATAAATGCAGATAATTTGTTTTAAATTTTCAGGTGTATCTGGCAGCATCGAACCACCTGCTTCTAGCCGATGAATGATATCAGCAAATTCATGTCGAGAAGGAGGTAATTTACTAGTAGATTTTTCTGGAGTTTGTACCATTGCTATTGCCTCTAAACTTTGATATTTAAATTAAACTTATCTCTTTTCTTCCTTTCTTCCTTTGTGTACTTTGCGTCCTTTGCGGTTCGTTTTCATAAAATAATTACTTCACAACAACTTGAGCAACCACAGTTTTTTCCATAGGGGGAATTGTCGCTACCATAGCTGTAGTTGTAGTTTCACTCCAACGCACTAACCAAGTGGGTTGTACGCCCAAAAAGATAATTAGAACCGCCAAAACTATAGCCGGAATCTTTTCCGCCCACATAACTTTGGGGTAGTAAGCTAAATTATTATCCAACTTGCCAAAACAGGTACGGTTGAGGAGAATCACAAAATACACTGCTGTTAAGCCGCTAGATGCTACACACAATAGTGTGGGTAAGGGAAAAGCTGAAAAACTACCTTGAAAGACAATAAATTCTGCTACAAATCCTGTTAAACCGGGAATTCCCGCACTAGCCATACCACTGAGAACCAGTAAAGCACTAATGAAAGGTAAACCGCGAATAGGACTCATTAAGCCATTGAGTTTATCTAATTCACGCGTACCAACTTTGGCTTCTATTACCCCCACTAAGTGGAAGAGAATAGCCAGAATTAAACCGTGGCTGAACATTTGCGCCACTGCACCCACAAGTGCTAACGGTGTACTGGAGGCGCTGGCTAGCAAGACATAACCCATGTGACCGATAGAACTGTATGCTACCATGCGCTTGATGTCTGTTTGCGCGATCGCAATTACCGCCCCATAAATCGCACTAATAGCCCCCCAAATAGCTAAAGTTGGCGCAACCACAGTCCAAGCGTCGGGAAACATTCCCATCCCAAAACGTAACAGTCCATAGGTTCCCAACTTCGCCAACACCCCACCCAACAAAATCGCAATGGGTGCGGAAGCTTCAACATAAGCATCAGGTAGCCAAGTATGGAAGGGAACGAGAGGAATTTTAATTCCAAAGCCGATAATAATTCCTATCAGGAGGACGAGTTGTAAACCTGCGGAAATATTTTGCGTAGAGACAGCATCGAAAGCAAAACTGTTTGCACCAGTTAAGAATATTGTACCTAAGAATGTGGCTAAAATGAAAGCACCGGAAACAGCAGTATAAATTAAGAATTTGATGCCAGCATAAGCCCGTTTTTCTCCTCCCCAAATGGAAATTAATAAATAGAAGGGGATTAATTCTAGTTCGTAAAACAAGAAGAATAACAACAGGTTTTCTGCTAAAAATGCCCCAGCAACGCCACCACTAATGAATAAAATTAGGGCGTAAAAAAGTCGTGGACGTTCAGTTTCTTTGTCACTGCTGTAAATAGCAATCCAGGTGAGTAAACTATTGAGTAGCAACATCAAAATTGATAACCCATCAACCCCTAATTGATAAGTTAAACCCAAAGTTTCATTCCAAGGCAGATATTCTTCAAATTGCATCCCTGGAGTGCTGATATCGAATTTCAGCAAAATAAACAAATTCCAGCATAAAACTATGCCAGCTACGATTAAAGATACTAAGCGAATGCGACTAGCTGGAACGAGTTTACCAGGTAAAAACCCGATAATTACAGCGCTGAGAATTGGTATCCAAATCAGAAAACTCAACATATTCTAGAATTTACCTATCTATGTACTTATCTGCGTTTATCTGTGTTTATCTGCGTTCAATTATTCTTCCATCCACCTCACTTACCAGCGTCAAATGAGTCCAGGGTTAAAACATCAAATCTAAAAACTGGATTTTCCAGAATGGCCAAGTTATCCAGGCGCATAAAACGCCTACGCCTAAAAGCACAGTAAAGGCATAAGTTTGGGTTTGTCCAGTGGTACTGTATTTTAAACCTTCGCCACCTAATAGGGAAAATAACCCGACTAAATTCACTATGCCATCAACTATAAAGCGGTCAACCATATCAGCCAATTTGGAAAGTTGGGCAACGCCGAAAATGATGGTGATGCGATAGAGTTTGGGTGTGTAAAAGTCGTAAGCAAATAAGTCTTGTAAAGGTTTCCAAGGGAGGCGAATTGGTTTGGGAATATTGCCTAAATAAATGACAGCGCTAATGCTGCAACCAAAAATACTTGACCAAATGAGTAATAGCACGACATCTTTATTCAGACTTGCCCAATCAGGTAATATTGATAAGCTTTGTAACACTAAAGGCAAATGCAGAACTAAACCAAATAAAACCATCATGGGCATGATCATCGGCCAGTGAACTTCAGGCGATCGCTCACTCATTTGTTTAGCTTTACCACCGAAAATCAAGCCAAATTCTCTCGTTAAACTGAAAGCTGTTAAGGCGTTGACTAGAACAATAATTCCCACTAACCAAGGGGAAGTGTCCCAAAGTCCATCAGCTAATTCTACCAAAGCCCAAAAGCTACCTAATGGGGGAAAAGCAATTAATCCCAATATTCCCACAATGAAAGCTAACCCAGAAATGGGGCGACGTGTCCACAGTCCGCCCAGTTGAGTCACATCTTGGGTGATACTATTCCAAACAATACCGCCGGTACTCATTACCAATAATGCTGAAGCTAAAGCATGGGTAAGTACCAATAATAGTGCTGTTTCTTCTTGTTGTGTGCCGACAGCAATAAACACTAAGCCCATGTAAGCACTAACAGAATAAGATAAGCAGCGTTTCATGTCAATTTGAGCGATCGCAATTAAAGATGCACCCACAGATGTCACCACACCAATGGCGATAATAAACGATGAAACTACAGGCGATAAAGTTAATACAGGTTGCAGTTTAATTAATACCCACGCACCACTCGCAACCACTACCGAGTTACGCAAAATTGTACTAGGAACAGGGCCTTCCATCGCTTCATCTAACCACAAATGCAAAGGAAATTGAGCGCATTTACCCATCGGTCCAGCAACTAATGCTAAACCTACTAATGTAATCACCTTGGGGTCTACTTCAGTATTACTAGCCCATGCTGCTAATTCTGTATAATCCCAAGTACCTGATAAAGTCCATAAACCCAAGACTCCCATTAGTAAGAATAAGTCTCCTACCCGCTTTGTTAAGAAAGCATCTCTAGCACCACTGACTACCAAAGGCTGACTAAACCATAAACCAACTAATAGATAGGTTCCTAATGTCAAGACTTCCAAAATTACATAGCTAAAAAACAGGTTATTGCACAAACATAAAGCACATAATCCTGCTTCAAATAATCCCAATAAAGAATAGAAGCGTCCCCAACCCCAATCCATTTCCATGTAACCCAGGGCAAAAATTTGGGCTAAGAAATTCAAGCCAGTTACTATCACCATTGCGCCCACACTTACCGCAGAAATTTCTAAGGAAATAGTGAGGTTTAAGCCTGCGGTAGATAGCCAAGGAATAAATATTTCTTGGGGTGGTTGATTCCAGGTTGATTGTAAAGCTAAGACACTATGAATTAATGCCAAAAAGGTCATGATTAAATTGACATAACCTGCTGGTCTTGAGCCTGTTTTGCGAATGATTCCCGGCGACCAGGGAATTGCTAAAAGTCCACCTGTTAAGGCATAGCAAGGAACTAGCCAAACAGTCTCCAGGAGAAACTGAGCCATGAAATTAACCTCTGTATTGATAGCACAAATTAGCCATTGTGGGAGCCGACTTAACTTGCCTCTCAGTTAGCTAATTATTCTAGATAAAGGAATTTTATTTTTGCTTAATATTTTTTTAGCTTACCGCTATTTTTCCCAAAAAGGAATTACCTGACAAAATAAATAAATGATGTTTACTCTAATTAATTCTTATATAATCGATTCTTCGTAGTTGTTCCATAGAGGTAACTCTATGGATTAGCTTCGAGTTATATCAATACCAATCATTAGTTTTTCTCTATCCATCAAGATACTTTTTCCTGATTTTTCTTCTCTCTGTGTTCTCTGCGTCTCTGCGGTTCTTAAAAAACAACAAAGTAGGGGCGGCGATATTGTTGACACTCCCCTACTGATTTTCAGCTAAAATCTGCTGTAATTGCTGAAAATCTTTGATTAACCAATTCAGCCGCCAACTCTATAGCCGCTTTCATACTCGTAGCATCAGCAATTCCCTTACCTGCAATATCAAATGCTGTACCATGATCTGGTGAAGTCCGCACAAAAGGTAAGCCGATGGAAGTGTTAACGGCGCGGTCAAAAGCCATCAACTTCACCGGAATTAAGCCTTGGTCGTGATACAGTGCCAAATACGCATCGGCGGGATTTTGCATAGAAGCATTACCATACCAAGCTTGACCAGGTTTAA
>REBL01000149.1 GCA_007692755.1 Nodularia sp. (in: cyanobacteria)
TGGGTGATGCGGGCGCATACTTTTTTGGTTATGTGCTAGCTGCAACCAGTATTTTAGGGAATCTGCAACAAAATACCATTTTTGCCCTAGGCCCGACTGTGTTATTTCTGCTGTTGCCTGTAGTTGACACTACGCAAGTGTTTATCCGCAGGTTATTGGCAGGAAAAAACCCTCTCAGCACCCCAGGTAAAGATCATCTACACCACCGTTTATTGGCTTTGGGATTTTCCCAGCCTCGTGCTGCCTTCACTCTGTGGTCAATCACGTTAGTTTTTAACTTGCTGGCCATGAGAATACAAGGTATGACTTTGGTGGTGATAATTTCTACCGCCATTAGTATCATTTTCTTGTTGGGCTTTACTGTCTGGCGAAAAGATAATTAGCCCTAGCGAATGGAATATTGCTAACGCAACGCCCAGGGCGAACGCGGCTACACAGACAAAGCCCACCTGCGTGGGCTAAATTCTTAAATTGTCACAGAAAAATCCTGATAACTGTTAACTGATTATGCCATGACCATGCCACCATCAACGTTAAAGACTTGTCCAGTAATATAGGCAGCAGCAGGATCGGCTGCAAGGAAGCGCACCATGCCGGCTACTTCTTCTGGTTGACCGTAGCGACCGAGGGGGATATATTTCAAAATATCTTCGGTGTTGCTGAGGTTGCTGGTCATGTCTGTGGCGATGAAACCAGGGGCGACGGCGTTAACTGTGATACCACGAGCAGCTAGTTCTTTGGCGACGGTTTTCGTAAAGCCGATGACTCCGGCTTTGGCGGCGCTGTAGTTGGCTTGACCAGGATTTCCCATTTGTCCAGCGACGGAGGCGATATTTATAATGCGTCCAGAACGTTGTTTGAGCATGATTTTACTGGCAGCACGTGTACATAAGAATACACCAGTTAGATTGAGGTCTATGACGGCTTGCCAATCTTCTGGTTTCATGCGTAATAGTAAGGTGTCACGGGTAATTCCGGCGTTATTGACAATGATATCAATGCGCTTGAATTTGTCCATGACGGTGCTAAATAGTGTATCTACTTGCTCGGCTTTGGATACATCTGCTTGTAATGCGATCGCCTCACCGCCGGCTGCACTAATCTCTGCCACTACATTGTCAGCAGCACTGCTAGAACTGGCATAGTTAACTATTATAGTCGCTCCTTGAGTTGCTAGTTCTAAGGCGATCGCACGTCCAATTCCCCGTGAAGCACCTGTAACAATTGCAACTTGCCCCTGTAAATTTCCCATAAATTAATCCTGTTGCTTTTTAAATAACCGCGCTAATGATCTTATGGTGATTTGTGCCTATAATCTCAGGATTTTAGATTTAGATGCTTTCTGAATCAGACATCTACCTTGGGGAACAGTGCGAAATTTAACAACAATAAAAACAAAATGATGTTACAGCGATTCTTAGAGGTACACATTACCATTGAAAGCAATCAATAAGAATTTGGTGTGTCACATGGCTACAAAAAAACAATTCAACAGTTTTGAAGATATGTTATCTGGTTCTGATGTACCAGTGTTGGTAGATTTTTATGCTGATTGGTGTGGCCCTTGTCAGATGATGGTGCCAATTTTAGAACAAGTTAATGCTCAACTACAAAATAGTTTGCGTATTGTCAAAATTGACACTGAAAAGTATGCGGCGCTAGCAAGTCAGTACCAAATTAATGCCTTACCCACATTGGTACTATTTAAGCAAGGTCAGCCAGTAGAGAAAATTGAGGGCGTGATGCAAGCAGAACAATTGGTGCAACATCTCAAAAATTTCATTTAAAAAGTATTAAGTATAGAGACGCGAAATTTTGCGTCTCTAGATATGAAAAAATTTTAATATTCTCAGTGTAAATGTTAAGAATAGTCAAAAACAAGGTTTGATATTTTAATAAATATATAATTAGTAACTGCCGCAAGTAAATATTCCCGAAAAAGATAGCTTTGCTACATTTATTCTCGGTTAGTGACTTTAAAGTTAAGGCATTTATAACATTATTAAATCAGGGGCGAGAAAAGAGCATCGCGGTTGAAGATACCGGGATTCTGGCACTGTCGATTATTAAATGTTATCAAGGGCTGATATCAACTCTGACAGATTCATACTGCTGAGGAAATTCATGCTTCCAGGAAATAAAAATACAGTTGTGATCACAGGCGCATCAACAGGAATTGGTGCGGCGTGTGCTTTGCTTTTAGACGAATTGGGATATTTTGTATTTGCTGGTGTGCGTAAAGAGGAAGATGCTCAAAAACTGCAAGCAAAAGCATCACCAAAGCTGACACCAATTTTTTTAGATGTAACTGACGCTGAATCGATTAAATGTGCAGTTGAGACCGTAACAAATGTAGTCGGTGAGCGTGGAATTTTAGGTTTAGTAAATAACGCCGGAATTGCCGTTCCCAGCCCATTGGAATTACTACCAATTGCTGAATTTCAACAGCAGATGGAGGTTAATGTCACCGGACAACTAGCTGTGACACAAGAGTTTATGGGTTTATTACGCCAGGGTAAAGGGCGAATTGTAAATATGGGTTCCATTAGCGGTAGAAGTGCTGCACCGTTTCTGGGAGCTTATAATGCTTCAAAATTTGCCCTCGAAGCACTAACCGATGTGATGCGTATGGAGTTCCGCCCTTGGGGAATTTCAGTTTCAATTATAGAACCAGGAGCGATCGCTACCCCAATTTGGGAAAAGTCATTTATGCAAGTGGACACAGCACGCAAGAGTCTACCGCAATCAGCAGAAACACTTTACGGTGAGGCTATGAGTGCTGTACGCAAAAGAGTGGGAACGATTGCATCTGAGGGAATTTCTCCGGGTCTTGTTGCTCAAATTGTGATTCAGGCGCTGACTGCAAAGCAGCCAAAGACACGCTATGTTGTGGGAAAAGATGCTAAAATTGCCCTCCTACTTAAATATCTTTTGCCCGATAAGGTCTATGACCGTGTAATGTTATATTCAATGGGCTTGTGATTTAGTAGCAGTTAAAAAATTAGCCTTTTTGCAAAGCACACAAAATCAGAAAGAAAAAAGCCAAAAATTTGGCGCAGGATCACAAATAAATGGCATCGCCTGTGGGCAAAGTGTGCCATTACTTGACAATTCGCAATGAAGTTGCATAAAAATTGGGTAAACCTCCCCATAGGAAGACGGGGGCTTCTACCCTACCGGGAATAGCGATCTATTTACGAAGATAGAAATGTAGGATGGGCTTTAATCCCAAGCAGCAACTATGGAATATTTGTATTACCTGGCAAATGCCAGTCTAACTCTGAGAATTGTACAACATCTGCACGCCAGACCTCAGATGCCAGTTTCTTTCGTTACCGTGATTCATCAAATTGATGGTTGGGTGGTGAGGATAAAATTCAAAGAACAACTTTCGCCCCAAGAGGATGGCGACTTTCGCGCTTTTCTCAATGAATTGGGAATTACCTATAAGCCACCGATGCGGGTGCAAATGGCACTTTGGAGTTTGGAAGCAGGACAAAGCCCTGTAGACGTAATGCGTCGCTACCAAGTCGCGATCGTTTCTCATGGTAGCCCAGAGAGAGAAGAAATTGAAGCATTCCGGCAACAATTCGTGCGGGGTTTGGGTTATTGTCCCGAAACACTAGCCTAATCTCGTTCAGATTGAGCGTTGCTAGCAGAAAATGGCGAATTGGTAATTTTATGGCTCATCAACCTGATAGCCAATTTGAGGTTTAGAATCATCTAAAATCATCAGCTAGCCACCATCAGCCATCAATTGAAGAGTCAAAGGCTCCAGGTAGATATTCTTGCAGATAAAATTGGTATCCATCTGCTGATAAGCTAGCTAAAGGTGCTGGAGTCAATGTCAAAGCAGTGTGCTGTTGAGATATACGCTGACAGTAGACAATAGCAACATCAAAGCGACATGGGTAGTCAGCTTTTTCAGGATACTCAGCTAAAAATATTCTTGCGGTCTGTTCAATTTTTGCCTGTTTTCGTCGTGTGATGGCACTTTTACCTCCTGTATCCCAATTTCCTGAACTACGGGTTTTCACTTCGACAAATGCTACTTGGGGTAATTGGTGAACAAAGAGATTCTTTGCACTACATGGCTGTTCTTGATCAAGCTGGGCGATAATATCGATTTCTCCCCAACGGCTGGAAAAGCGACGATGCAAAATCCTCCAGCCTATAGACTGTAACCATTGTGCTACGAGGTCTTCTCCTAATTCACCAATATCGGGATAATGAGAGGGAGGAGGTTTCGCCATTGGTTAAAAATATGATGAATTCTAGATTAAGTAATCGAATTGAGGCCAGTATACTCAGTGTATTGCTTTGGGTAGTAGTTGGCATTACAGGAATTGTCGGGTATACGCCCACAGCCTTAGCCCTGGAATATAACAAAGAAATTTTGGTAGAGGCTGATTTTTCCGGACGTGATTTAACAGACTCTAGTTTTACTAAAGCTAATCTCCGCCAAAGTAACTTTAACCATGCTAATTTGCGCGGTGTCAGCTTTTTTGCCGCAAATTTAGAATCGGCAAATTTAGAGAGTGCTGATCTCTCATTCGCTACTTTAGATTCAGCTCGATTGATTAAAGCTAATTTAACCAACGCGGTTTTAGAAGGTGCGTTTGCTTCTAACGCTAGGTTTGATGGTGCAATTATTGATGGAGCAGATTTTACTGATATTCTGCTGCGTCAGGATGAGGAAAAAAAATTGTGTCAACTGGCTAAAGGGACTAATCCTGTGACTGGGCGAGATACAAGGGATACGTTATTTTGTCCGTAGGGAGAGACGCGATTCATCGCTTCTGTACAAAGGAGTAGGGAAAGATTCGCCCTCTCCTTGTCACCTCTTTTCAAAAATTAAAACTTGGTGGCTCGGTGATATGAGATCATTTAGATATCATCAAATATGTCACAAGACGATTCATGCAATTTTAATAAAATGGCACAACATCAGAAGTCAACAGTCGTAATCACGGGCGCTTCCTCCGGGGTGGGTTTGCAAGCCGCGAGAGCGCTTTCCCAAAAGGGGTGGCATGTGGTGATGGCCTGTCGGAATTTATCAAAGGCGGAAGAAGCTGCTAAAGCTTTGGGGATGCAGCCGGACAGCTACACAGTCATGCATATCGATTTAGGTTCTTTAGAGAGTGTGCGGCAGTTTGCTAAGGACTTTAGAGCCAGTGGTAAGTCCCTGGATGCTTTGGTCTGCAATGCGGCAATTTATATGCCTTTAATCAAGGAACCATTGCGAAGTCCAGAAGGATTTGAACTAAGTGTGGCGACAAATCACCTTGGTCATTTTCTTCTGTGTAACCTGCTTTTGGAAGATTTGAAAAATTCACCCTCTTCTGAGCCGAGGCTGGTGATTTTGGGAACTGTGACCCACAATCCCAAGGAGTTGGGAGGGAAGATTCCACCCCGTCCAGATTTGGGCAATTTGAATGGTTTTGCAGAGGGTTTTAAAGAACCGATTGCGATGATTGACGGTAAGAAGTTTGAACCCGTCAAAGCTTACAAGGACAGTAAGGTGTGTAATGTGTTGACTATGAGGGAGCTGCATCGGCGCTATCACGAGTCACACGGTATCACTTTTAGCTCTCTTTATCCTGGTTGTGTGGCGACGACTGCCCTATTTAGGAATCACTATCCTTTGTTTCAGAAGATTTTCCCCCTTTTCCAAAGGTACATTACTGGGGGCTTTGTGACTGAGGAAGAATCTGGCGATCGCGTGGCGGAGGTTGTCAGCGATCCTCAATATAATCAATCTGGTGCTTATTGGAGTTGGGGAAATAGACAGAAGAAAAATGGTAAGTCGTTTCTGCAAGAGGTTTCCAATGAAGCCAGCGATGATGATAAGGCTGAACGTATGTGGGATTTGAGCGCCAAGTTGGTGGGATTGGCGTAAATTAAATCACAATCGGAATATGCGTTTTTCAGAAACTTTGTAGGGACAATTCATCAATTGTCTCTACATTCTTTGTCGGAGACAAGTATAGCAATTCCCATTTCAATAGGTACTACAGAATTATTCGACCACAGATGTAGACGCGTTAGCGGCTTCTCGCAGAGTACACAGATAAATTCGGACCTCAGCAGACTAGGAAAGGCTAGAATACAACTTCTGTATGAGGATGCCCTGAACTATATGAAAGAGGTATGACTCACGCCGAAAGCCAAGCTTTTAGGAAAACTCTGTCAGATTTACTTCCTGAAATTGAAGATTTATCACGGCTTAATTCCTGAACTATTTTTTAGGAAATACCTGAGATAAATTCAAAACTAAATTCGGGAAAACGGGCAGATTCACTGTCTCGTTAGGCAAGAAAATTAACTTGCGGCGATAGCCAAATTTATATTGTAAATCTTGATAAGGCTCACTGTAGCACTCTAGATAATTATCTACTAAATTAAATATCCAATAATTAGTAATAGCTGCTTTTGCATAAAGCGGTAATTTTATCTCTTGGTCATATTTTAAAGAGGAATCAGCAACCTCAATTACCAGCAATACATCAGATGGCTGAGGATGAGTTTCCAAATAGTCATCAGGACGATTCTGCACAATGGCTAAATCTGGTTCTGGTTCGCTTTCATTAGAGATAATAATTGGTTCTTGTCCTCTGAGAGTTGCCTGTTCTCCTAAAAGCTGAAATAACTCCCGATACAAGCGGGTATTGCAAACCGAGTTTAGTGTACCTTTGGCGACCATCTGTACAATTTCTCCTTCAATTAGCTCAAATCGGTCATCCTCTGCAAAGAAGCCGAGTTCTGCCAGACGGTGATATTCATCTATAGTGAAGCGTTTAGCAGTAGTTAGGTTCATAACAGCCAAGGCAATACATGGTTATTGTGATCTTAATTTTTCAGGCGAAAACTCTACTATCCAAAGAAATATTTTTGGGCAGGAGATTAACCGACCCTAAGCACTTCTGAGCGCTACAATCGGGTCAAGTTGAGCCGCACGCCGGGCGGGAACGACACCAAAAAATAAACCAATACCGCCTGAGACACCAACTGCTGTCGCGATCGCAATGGGAGAAATTGCTGCTTCTAAGGGAGTTATGGCTGCTACCAATAAGATACTACTCACACCAACGGTAGTCCCAACTAAACCGCCAATGACGGAAACTATCACCGCTTCAATAATGAATTGAAGTAAAATATCTTGTTCGGTTGCGCCAATTGCCTTTCTGAGTCCGATTTCTTGGGTGCGTTCGGTGACGGAAACTAGCATAATATTCATGATGCCAATACCGCCTACAAATAATGATATCCCGGCGATCGCAGCTAGCATAACAGTCAATGCACCTGAGATTTGACCGACGGTTTGCAAAGCATCCTTTTGAGTATTGATCGTGAAATCATCTTCTCCAGTAATTTTGTGCCGCAAACGTAGCAAATTAGTAATTTGAAACTGTGCTGCATCCACACTATCAGCATCGTTAGCTGAAACAACTATATAAGTTACCTCTAATCCAAAGGGAGAAGTTCGCCCCACAATTCTGTTCGCCATTGTCATCAATGGAATTAACGCCGCTTCATCGTAATTAACACCTAAGTTTGAGCCTTTGCTTTCTAATACTCCAATAATTTGAAAACTGGTATCTTTAATCCGCAACTTCTCCCCGATAGGGTTACTATTACCAAATAATCTTTCTGCCAAGTCTGCGCCTATTACCACAACTTGGTTATTCCGCCTCATATCTACATCAGTAAAAAATCGCCCTCTGGCCATTTCAAAGTCACGCACAATCAAAAAATCGGGAGTTGTGCCAACAATATTCACATTACTGTTTTGATTGCTAAATGTGACTACCTGCCTACTATTTAACTCTGCTGTGACTGCTGCTACCGTTGGGACTTGACTGGCAATCGCCTCAGCATCTTCATAGACTAAAGTTCTCGGTACATCTCTAGAGACGCGCTGTGTGGCACGATTTCCGGGGATGATAAATAACACATTTGGCCCTAAAGATTCCAATTGTTGAGCCACAAATCTTTGTCCACCTTCACCAATTCCAATCATGGCAATTACTGAAGCATTACCGATGACAATCCCCAACATTGTCAAGGCGCTACGCAATTTATTTGAAAGCAGGGTTTTTCCTGCCATTTGCATACTTTCTAGAAAATTCATACTAATTCGTAATTCGTAATTCGTAGGGGCGTATTGCAATACGCACTATTTATCGGTTATTCTGTTCTCTGGCTTTTTTGTTTATGTAGTCTTTGGGTAGGTTAATAAATACGCGATCGCCTTGCTGGACTCCCTGTAAAATCTGAGTTTGGTCTGCGATTTGCGCCCCAATAGTCACTTCCCGAAATTGGGGTTGATTTTGGTCATCTGCGATTAAGACACCAGTTTGTCCCTGTTCAGTCACAATTGCTACTGTCGGCAACACCAAAGCATCACTGAGGCGATCGCCTAAAAAAGTCAAATCCACATTTAAGCCTGAACGCAGTTGTTCTGTACCCGTATCCAGAGCTACCCGCACCTGAAAGGATGTCACACCTTGTTCCACCACTGCTTCGGGAGCAATCAAACGCACATTACCTTTAAATACTTGGTCTGGATAGGCATCAGCGACAATTTCTACTTGCTGTCCCTGCTGAATTCTGCCAATATCCACCTCTGGGACTTGCGCTAGCACCTCTAAACCCCGTGCAACTGCCACAATGGAACTAGAAGTTGCCGATGCACTGGTAGATGCGGAAGTTGTGGGAGTTACAAAAGCGCCAACATTGGCATATTTCTGGGTGACAATTCCTGATAAAGGCGCACGAATTACAGTATCTTGTAACCTGACTTCTGCCGCCTGAATTTGAGCTTCAGCTCCTTTGACAGCTGCTTGACGTTGAGCAATTTCCTCTGGACGACTGCCATTTTCCAAGAGTACTAATGCGGCGCGCGCTTCGGTAACAGCCGCTTCTCTAGCTGTAATTTCCTCATTCCGGCTCCCAACTTCTAACAGTGACAGTCGTCTTTGTGCTTCGTCTAAACTCGCTTTTGCTCTTTGGTCTTCACTAATAAACTGATCCAATTGGTCTTGAGAAGTTGCCCCTTGCTGAGTTAATTCTTGATAGCGGTTCACCCGTGATTGGGTGAGAGTTACCTGTGCTTGGGCAGAATTTACCTGTGCTTGGGCTTGGGCAATTTCCTGCTCACGATTTCCCGCACGAGCTTGACTTAACTGTGCCTGTGCTTGGGCTAATCTCGCTCTGGCTTGGTCTATTTCTTGAGGACGACTCCCCGCACGGGCTTGATCTAACTGTGCCTGTACTTGAGCTAAATTGGCGCGATTCTGGAGGATTTGCGCTTCTATGTCGCCTACATCCATCCGGGCGAGAACTTGACCTTGTTCAACGCGATCGCCTTGTTCTACATATAACTGTGCCAGCACACCGGGGTTTTTGGGACTGATATTCACACTTTGAACTGGCACAACTTTACCACTGGCAGTAATTCTTAAAGTTACATTTTGTGCTTCTACAGGAACAGTTAATTGGGTAATATTTTGTTCACGAGTTCTCTGATTAACAAGGTTATAGGTAATAGTTGTACCCACGGCTAAAGAACCTGCGGCTATTAACGCAATTCCCCAGCGTAGGGGATATTTAACTTTGCCAATCAAGGGAACTTCGATGTGCCTAACCATAAATTAAATAGTCGCCTACGAATATCACTTGGCTTTAATAGCCTTTTAAAGCCAGTGTAGGAATTGAAAAAACAATCTAGACTAAATACTAAAATTTTGATCCATAGACTAAACAACTCAACTGAAATTCAGCTTTATGTTATTTAATCTTTCTTGATCTTAGCTTTAAGTCTTTGTTTACGCCTTCACCTAGTAGACTAATTTTGCCTGTCTGATTATCTGGCACTCCTGAATGTCACAGTCCTTTGTAAATTAGCTAAAGCGCGATTGTAATCTAAAATCGCTGTGACTCGATTACCTTCAGCTCTTGTCAAATCGTTTTCCGCAAAAATTACATCTGTTTGAGTACCTACGCCAGCTTCAAAGCGCAGTCTTGCTAAACTCAAAGCTTCCCTGGCTTGATTTAAAGCCACGCTAGAAGTTTGGATGTTATCTAAGTTTGACTGTAATTGAGCATAGAATTGTTCCACATCGAAGCGAATTAGTTCACGCTGACTCGCAAATTGACTTTCGGCGATCGCAATATTAATTTTCGACTGAGCTGCACTGGCTCTAGCTGCTCCCCCATCGAATAAAGTTAAACTAGCTCTGAGTCCCACAGAATAGCCATCCGTAGCGCTGAGTCCATCATTAAATCGATCTATTACGCTGTAGTTACCATTCAAACTAATTTGCGGCCCTAGCCGTGAAATAGCTTGTCGCCGTTGTTGCTCAAAAATATTACGTTCTCCCAAAACCTGTAGCAATTCTGGACGGTTTTGAAACGCTTGGATAATAGATTCTTCCAGGGTTTGCTGCCAAAGTCCCGCCACTTCCACAGCATCTGCGGCACTAATATCGACGGACTGCGCCAGATTTATCAGGGCAGCAAACCGACGACGGGCAATTCGCTGTTGTGAAAAAGAATTAGTCAGGTCTTGTTGAGCATTTGCCAAATTTACCTGAGATTGCAGCACATCGAACCGCGTACCGACTCCAGCTCGTTCTCTAGCTTGAGCATCGCGCAAACTAGCCTGGGAATTTTCCACAGCAGACTGATTAATTCTGACTTGTTCATCTGCTTGTTGTAAGTCGTAATATTGAGTAGTGACATTCAGCCGGATTTCTAAAGACCGATTCTCTACATCTAATTCATCTATCCGTAGCCGTTCTTCAGCTGCGCGGATACTGGCTTGACGATCACCAGAGGTAAACAGGTCATAATTTATTTGTGCTTGACCATTGAAAGCAGTGGTGGATTGAGAGCTACCACCAATAGAAGCATTACGACTGTTAGTCAAGTTCGCATTGACACCAACATTAGGAAACAAAGCAGCTTTAGACTCCCGTAATGCGGAGCGACTACGTTCTAGCTCTAATATGGATACCTGTAAATCGCGATTGTGGCGTTTTGCTAGTTCCAAAGCCTCAGCCAAAGTTATGGGCTGAGTTCGCTGAATTTTAACTTCTTCTGGCCGCGTGGGAAACTGGAGAAGATTGGGATTAGGGTTGAGAAAATCGGGAACTTGCACAGCATCAGGCTGTGTTTCTGGAGGAGTTTGGGCAGCTACACTGCTAGCGAAAGTGGGAGCTAGAAAAGCGATAGGCAAAGCCGCGCTGGAGGCAATCGCCACAGCTAACCCAGTAGAATGCACACAAAATAAGCTAAAATTCATATTTTTGGTCTAGTATCAGATTTCTCAGCTATAAAAAGTATCGTACTGAATTAGCCTACTATCAAACCATCCTGAACACGAATAATCCTTTTGGTTTGGGCAGCAATATCTGGTTCGTGAGTCACAATCACAATGGTGATTCCTTGCTCATTCAGTTCTGTGAGTAAATTCATCACATCGTGGGATGTTTCCGTATCTAAAGCACCCGTTGGTTCGTCTGCTAAAACCAAGGCTGGACGATTCACCAAAGCACGAGCGATCGCTACTCGTTGCTGTTGTCCCCCAGATAGTTGGTTAGGACGGTTAGAGATGCGATCGCCTAGTCCTACCTTTCTCAAGGCTGACAATGCTCTTTCACGGCGTTTTGGTTTAGGTAAATTCGCATAAATCATTGGTAGCATCACGTTTTCCAGCGCTGTTGCTCTGGCTAATAAGTTGAATTGTTGGAAAACAAAACCAATTCTTTGGTTACGGATATACGCTAATTCATCATCATCAAAAGTAGTCAGATTTCTACCTTCAAAAATATAGTCTCCCGCCGTGGGACGATCCAGACACCCGACAATATTCATTAGGGTAGATTTACCCGACCCGGAAGCACCCATAATAGAAACATATTCCCCTTCTTCTATAGAGAGTTGAATCCCCTTGAGTATGGGAACAGTCATTTCTCCTAAATAGTAAGTCTTGGTGATGGACTCCATCCAAATCATTGTGGTCATATAATATCAATTCTGTATGATGGCTTCGGCGTGAATGCTGAATATTTGAGGAACGAACCGCAAAGTACGCAAAGTACACAAAGGAAAGAAAGGAAGAAGGGAAGAAATGGTATTAATCGCTTCTTAAAGCGGTAATTGGATCTAATTTAGAAGCATTGCGCGCAGGAATTACACCAGCAAGTAAGCCAACGCCTAAAGATAATCCGAACCCGGCAATAATTGATAACAAAGAAATTACAAAGGGAAAGTTGAAAATTGTGGACGCACCAAAGGCAATCAAAACACCACTTCCCATGCCAATTGCTCCTCCCAATGTGGAAATGACGATCGCTTCGGCTAAAAATTGATTGAGGATGGCGGAATTGGTGGCTCCTACTGCTTTGCGAATGCCAATTTCCCGCGTCCGTTCTACAACAGAAACCAGCATAATATTCGCAATTCCAATACCGCCAACGACTAAGGAAATTCCCGCGATCGCGACTACCATGACTGTAAATAACCCAACAACATTTGTGAAGGTGCTGACAATATCAGCTTGGTTAGTCAGTCGAAAATCATCGGGTTGTGGTGGATAGATGTTGTGGCGTAGGCGTAATAGATTGGTAACTTGAAACTGAGCCGCTTCTAACTTGTCCGGATCACTGGATTTAATTAAAATCCCAGTCACAGAAATACCTGAAAGGGCATTGTTGCCGACAATTCGCCTCGACATACTTGTGAGCGGTAGAAAAACTTGGTCATCTCGATCATTTGGACCTTGAGAACCTTTAGGTTCCATCACCCCAATCACTTCATAAGGCTCTCCCTGAATGCGAATTCTCTCACCGATGACATTGGCATCCTGTCCAAACAGTGTTCTTTGGACTGTAGGGCCAATAATAGCCACCTGTGTCGCATTATCTAGTTCGGCTTGAGTAAAAAATCTTCCTTGTTGGGGAAAAGTATTTCGCGCTTCTGGGTAATTCAAATCTGTACCAAAAACGGTTGTAGAAGTATTTTGTTGTCCATAAACAACTTGTGTATTGCGTTGGAGGTAGGCAGAAACAATATCAGCTGATGGGGCTTGTGTCGCGATCGCCTTAGCATCTTCCCAAGTTAAAGTACTACTAGATCCCAATCCTTGACGAACATTACCCCCTCTAGCAGCACCAGCCAAAACTTGAATCACATCTGTACCCAAAGCTTGTATCTGTTGCTCAACACCCCTTTGTACACCTTGACCAACAGAGGTAATGGCAATAACTGAAGCAATGCCAATAATCACACCCAGCATAGTTAAACCCGTGCGTAACTTATTACTCCACAGTGTTTCCACTGCCATTGACAAGATTTCCCACAATGGCACAGAATGAGTTTGTAAACTCCCTTGCTGTCCTTGGTGTACTTGGCGTAATTGGCGATTCGTCAAAAAACTAATCTTCACAATTCCCCTAAAATATCCATATATTTAAAACCAAAATTAGCAGCTATTACGTCAAAATCCCTAACTAAATCGACGTGTTAACTGATAACTGATAACTGATAACTGACTTAAGGGCGACCGCCGCGATTTCGACCACCGCCACCACCCATACCAGGAAGAATACCCCTGCGTGGTGTTGATTGCGGACGTGATCCCGGCGGGAAACTCAGCAAAACTTCCTCGTCTCCTGACAATCCAGATTTGACTTGTGTAAAGTTATTCTCAGTTAGACCAGTCTCAATGCGAGTGAAAACAGGTTCTCCGTCAGATCCTGGAACAAACACACCTGTACCATTTTCTCGGCGCACCACCGCAGCAGTAGGCACGACTAAAGCATTTTCTACTTGATCAACTTGAAACTCTGCTTCCACATTCATTCCCGACCTCATTAAGTTTTGAGGATCTGCCAGTGATACTCTCACCTCAAAGCTGGTGACGTTCTGTACTACTACAGCTTGAGCCGCGATTTGATTGACTTTTCCCGCAAAGGTTTCTCCTGGGTAAGCATCAGCTGTAATTTTGACTGGTTGACCAAGGCTAATTTGAGAAATATTGGTTTCGGCTAAACTGGTTACCACTTCATTGATAGAAGCCAGAGACAAAATTGAAGAAGAAGAAGCAGATGATACGTCACTACCAGCAGTTGTGGGAGTTACAAAAGCCCCTGGGTCAGCAAATTTTCTCGTCACCAAACCATCAAAAGGAGCGCGAATTATGGTGTCATTGATTTGGGCTTGAATGTTTTGCAGCGAACCACGAGCCGACATGACTTGAGCGCGGGCGGCATCAATATCTTCTCTTCGCGTTCCGGCTCTCAAAAGTCCTACAGCTTCCTCTCTTTGCCTGACTGTAGCTCTGAGTTGGTCAATATCTTCTGGACGTGATCCTGCTTGTTGCAACGCCAATGCTTGCTGGGCTTCATTTACCTGAGACTGGGCGTTGTCACGATCTGCACGGATTTGGTTGAGAATCTGGAGGGAAATGCCGCCGGCATTATATAGTTGCTGGTTGCGGACGAAATCATCTTCTGTTCTATTTAAATTAGTTTCAGCGCTGTTTAAACGGGCTTGGGCTTGGGCAATGTCTTGAGGACGATTACCTGCTTCTGCTCTTCGCAGATTTGCTTGCGCTTCTTCTAATTGTGCCTGAGCTTGGGCAATATCTTGAGGGCGATTGCCTGCTTCTAATTTTTGCAAATTTGCCTCAGCTTGCGCCAGTTGTCCACGAGCCGAGGTGAGTTGTCCTTGCAGGTTGGAATCATCCATGTAAGCGACAATTTGTCCTTCTTTGAGGTTATCTCCTTCCTGGACTAACAATCTTTTTAAAATTCCTGAATTTTTAGGGCTGAGGTTAATTGACCGTTCAGGCTTCACGGTGCCATTTGCAGAAACTGTAATTGTTAAATCTCGCCGTTCTAAAGGCTGTGTCAATACTCCCTGTCTTGCTTGTTGGCTGGGACGGATGGCTAAGTGGTAATAAACTGGATAGCCAACACCACCCACAAGTCCGAGGATAAGTAACCAAGACAACCAATGCTTTCGGCTCTTTTTGTTCACCTTTGTTACCAAAGATGGAGAATCTACTGTGTTTGATGTATCAGTTTTCATATAAAGTTCAAAGTTCCAGTTGAGAAAAATGGCTACCGAGCTAGTTTTGAACCGCTTGAACTTTAGCCTAGTAGCCCTATACTTGCAATTTCGTCAGTTTCTAGTTATCGCTAGGAAAAGGGCTGAGTGTAGAGTAGCGATTAAATATCTCAGTGTATTGCACTCAATTGTAACTGGCTATTTTTGCACTGAACCTCCTTGTTCGCAGCAGCAGTCCCGAAATTCTATATATAGGGAGTCAGCCACAGGAGGAATTCAATTGTGTTGATGTTTCAACAGCTAAATTGGCAATTGATATAAGTAATTATTAACTATAAACTCTCATTTTCCTCCATGACCGCAGTCACTATATTTTTAAACTTGTCTATGACTCAAGTCATAAATTTCTGGTTTTTCAGAAGAAATGATTCAATTCATGGAAGTATATTTAAAATTGATTTGGCAACTACTCTTGATTATTGTATAGTAAATTTATGAATAAAACTTTACGGCTTCTTAACTGATTTTGCTAAACTAAAATTTATTTAATTTATGGAAAATATTCGCTGAATGCCTTGTAAAATTGGCATTTTATCTATAATGCTTGTGTAAATAAAATATGGTGAAGCGGATTTATACAGATTGGCGATCGCCCGAAGTAATTTTCTGATAAAAACCCCCTCCACAGAAATAATTGGAAGGGTACATTTTAAACGAAATCATGAAATTAACTTTGCAACACGAAAGCGTATAGCGCATATTTTTCTAGTGAAAACAGGGAGATTGCACTTAACAATAAGCTGCTATATGATCACGATGATTCCATTGGGAAGTCTAAAGTGACCATTCTGCAATCTGACTGTGTTTCTCACAGGAACAATTTGCTGGTTAGGAAGAATAAAATCCCCATTGGGAAGTCTCCAGTAACCTTGATTACGTAGTCTGATTAATCTATTAGAAGAAACAACTTGCCCATTGGGAAGTCTGACATCACCATTAGAAAGTCTAACTATTCTTCCTCCTCCTCCTTTTTTACTTGGGCTAGCTATTCTGGATCTTCTTGGGGTAACTACTCTGGATCTGCCTTGTCCTCTATAGTAGCGATGGTGGTGCCTTGGTCTAGCATTTGCAGGTGTAGATAAAAAAAGTTGTGACACTGTTAGAGCCACAGTCAAGAGCATGATGGGGCTAATTCGTTTCAACATAAAATTGACTCCATTACTGGCATAAAATTGCAATTACCCTCCAATTTAACCAGGAAATTGGCAATTGATGGTAGATATTATCTACCTAAAAGTGCCTTGGCTGTGTATGACCAAAGTCACTAGTAAGTCTACTGTGGGGTATGACTAAAGTCACTAATTTTACTGGATTGTTCAGAAATACATAGCAAATCACAGCAAATTCACACCTACCTGGGGAACAAACTATTTTCAAAGCTTTACCGTGAAAATACAAACTTACTGTGTAGTTTATTTACCTAAAAAATGCTGTAATTACCTTTTTATCTCTAGTTTGCCTTTCTTCTCCAGCAGAGATCGTATAAGCTAGCTGGAAGATTCCTTGATTTGTGGCTAAGAGGCGGTAGTGTGCCTAAACATATTAGTTTGATTTCTCTTTTGGTGGTCTGTGGTTTGTGGAGTATGCCAAAGGCAGTTCACGCACAGGCATTGATACCTCATACACTGCAACTGGATGCAGAAAACTTGGAAAGGCAAGGGTTGGGTTTAGCACAAGAAGCAGCTCAACTCGGACAATTTCAGCAGTTTGAGTTGGCTCTACCACGGGCTAAATTAGCTAGTCAGCTGGCTCCTAATAATGATCGAGTCTGGTTTTTGTTGGGTGGGTTACATTTACAAACCAAAGATTTTGAGTCGGCGATCGCGGCTTTGCAAAAAGCACAATCGCTCAATCCCCAAAATCCTGACATTTTGTTTGCTTTGGGTTCGGCTAATTTTCAACAGCAAAATTACCAAGCAGCAGCGACGCATTACCAAAAGGGTTTGCAGTTAAAACCTGACAACCCCGAAGGATTGTTTGATTTGGGCAATGCTTACTATATGTTAGGTCGATTACCAGAAGCGATCGCTCAGTACAATAAATCTTTCTCTCTCAATCCAAAATTCTGGCCAGCGATTAATAACATTGGTTTAATCAAATACGAACAGGGTGATGTTGAGAATGCGATTCAGCAGTGGCGAAGTTCTGTTAACATCGACAAACAAGCCGCAGAACCTTTATTAGCATTAGCAGTGGCAATGTATAATAAAGGCGACCGCCAACAAGCCCTGTCAATGGGAGAAGCCGCAGTCCGCATCGATCAGCGCTATGCCAGTTTAGATTTCCTCAAGGAAAATCTCTGGGGTGAACGATTACTATCTGATGCCAAAAAATTCTTAGCATTGCCACGAATTCAAGCATCTTTACAGGAAAATTAATCATCTGTTCAGTGTAATTCGTAATTCGTGGGTAGCCCGGTCTTTTCCCCAGGGGAGAGGCTGTTACCGCTACGCGGAAGTCAAGAGTTTATTCTATAGGCTTTTGATTGACTTCAAATGGTTGTGTTATCTACGTTGACCTGTCTTGACTAACGTCAAGGTGGTTTCCCCAAAGAAGAACTGTCTTCAAGCCCTTAGAGGCATAGCTGTGCTTACTAACTTTGGCGTGCCGGAGGCATGACCCGGAGGGAAATTCGGATTTACAGGTGTCCCCAGAGGCAAAAATTCCGCAATCTTGACCTTTTGCCTTTTTCACCACTTGTCTAACACACCATTTTTTAGTACATATATACTATAAAATACAGGAACTATTCGCCCAAAGTATTTAGTGGGCGAGTATTCCTGACAGGGGTCGTCAGTTTTTAGTGGATATCTTTGGGGAGAAGTGCAATGATTTGTTCTACAAACTGTTGATGATCGACAACGGGCTTAGAGATGTAGCCATCAGCGCCGCTTTGCTTGAGAAAGTTTTCGCGATCGCCTTGCATAGCATGTGCCGTTACTAGAATAACAGGTAAGTGTGCCGTTTTTGGGTTTGATTTCAACATTTGTGTAATTTTGATTCCATCAACAGACTGACCTTGATAAACGCTTCTTGACAGAGAAACATCCATTAAAATCAAGTTTGCTTCTCCTGCATGGGCGATTTCCATGACTTCTTCCACATTTTCTGTATGTTTGACATTCAAGCCACCCCGCTTGGTCAAAATTTTGGAAAAAACGCGAGCATTAATCAGATCGTCTTCAACAATTAAAACGGTTTTCATGAGAATTTATTTATAGAGGAGAGGGAGATGACAACCTGACAAAAACAGTTGTCTAGCTCCTTTTTAATGATCAAATTGCCACCCCGTCATCAAGGATAATACTACTGCGGTTTATCCTTTGACTATCAAAATTGTGTGAGGAATCTCATTTCATCCGTTATGCTGTGTTTGCTGCGGTGTTCAATTCAAGCGACCTTTGTGTAATTAAATTTCAGGGAAAAAACTCATGGCAAAACAGTTAAACCTTCTCCCCACGGGACAGGTAATCACAACAGCCCTGCACACGGAGATGCAACGGTCTTATCTAGAATATGCCATGAGTGTGATTGTTGGGCGGGCGTTGCCAGATGTGCGTGATGGCTTAAAGCCAGTGCATCGGCGGATTTTATATGCCATGCATGAACTAGGTTTAACGCCAGATAGACCCTATCGTAAGTGCGCCCGTGTAGTGGGAGATGTGCTGGGTAAATACCATCCCCACGGTGACCAATCAGTTTATGATGCCTTAGTCAGGTTAGTACAAGAATTTTCCTGCCGCTATCCCCTATTGGCAGGACATGGTAACTTTGGTAGCGTCGATAATGACCCACCAGCCGCAATGCGTTACACAGAAACGCGTCTCGCACCCATCAGCTATGAGGGAATGTTGGCGGAAATTGGGGATGAAACTGTGGAATTTATCGGTAACTTTGATAATTCCCAACAAGAACCCACAGTACTCCCGGCTCAATTGCCTTTTCTATTGCTGAATGGCTGTTCTGGTATTGCTGTCGGTATGGCTACCAACATTCCCCCGCACAACTTGGGAGAATTAGTTGATGGTTTAATTGCTTTAATTGATCAACCGGATTTGTCAGATCAAAAGTTATGGGAGATTATTCCGGGCCCCGACTTTCCCACCGGGGGCGAAATCGTTGGTGATACGGGGATTCGGGAAGCATACACCAGTGGTAAGGGTAGTATTGTGCTGCGAGGAGTCGCCAATACCGAGGAAATTGCCCCTACCAGAGGAAGTAAGCGACGGACGGCAATTATTATCACGGAATTGCCTTATCAAGTGAATAAGGCTGGTTGGATTGAGAAAGTAGCCGATTTAGTCAATCATGGTCGCCTGCATGGTATTTCTGATTTGCGGGACGAAAGCGATCGCGAAGGAATGCGGGTAGTAATTGAACTCAAACGTGATACCAACCCCCAAGAACTTCTGCAAAACTTGTATCACCAAACCGCACTACAAAGCAACTTTGGGGCAATTCTTTTAGCTTTGGTAGATGGACAACCCCGCCAGTTAAGTTTGCGGCAAATGTTACAGGAGTTTTTGAAATTCCGCGAAGAAACTCTCAACCGTCGCTACAGTTATGAGTTGAGTAAGGCCGAAAGTCGGCTGCATATCGTGTCTGGGTTACTCAAAGCATTATCGCAACTGGATCAATTAATTGAAATTTTGCGCGAAGCTGCTGATGGGACTACCGCCAAAATGAGCCTTTGTAGCCGCCTGGATTTGAGTGAGTCACAAGGAGATGCGATTCTCGCAATGCCATTACGCCGCCTCACTAGTTTAGAACAGCGCAATTTGCAGCAAGAGTTTGAGCAACTCAGTGAACAAATTGGTGGATTGCAAAGATTACTCAGCGATCGCCGAGAATTACTCAAGACACTGAAAAAAGACCTGCGATCGCTCAAGCGTAAATATAACAATCCGCGGCGGACGAAGCTTTTAGCTAGGAATAGTGAGGAGTTTGCCAAAGTCAAAGGAGTAGAAAAACTTCAAAGTACAGCCGCCGAAATAGATCCGCAAAATTCCCCATCTTCTGAACCAGCAGAAGATGTCGTTTTAGAATTTAGCCAACGGGGATATGTGCGTCGCCTTCAGCCATCGGGAAAAAAATCGAAAGCTGAAAATGGTCTACCTGATCATGACTTCATTATCCAAACCGATTTGACCGCAACAGATAAAGACTTGCTGGTAATTACCAGTAGTGGCAAAGTTTACCCTGTGAATGTGGGAGATATTCGGCCTACAACCGGACGTTCTCCACGGGGAACACCACTAATTACCATGCTCAGTAGTACGGCTCAAAGCGCTCAAGAAGCCGTGGTGAGTCGCCTAGTCATACCAGACAATTTAGATGCTAGGCAGATGGTTCTCCTGACCAAGGAGGGAAGAATTAAACGGCTGTCTTTGGAGGAATTTACTAATTTGACTCGTCGCGGAATTACGATTTTGAAGCTCAAAGAAGATGATGAATTGTTATTTACCCAGTTAACCACTCCCAAGGAAAATCTGATTTTAGCCAGTTCGGGTGGGCGCTTGTTAAAGTTTGCCCCAGATGACCAACAACTACCTGTGATGGGTCGGACGGCCATGGGGTTACAAGCATTACGCCTGCTGAAACATCAAAAAATGGTGGGCTGTATCACTGCGGCTGGGGACGATAACTTGTTGCTAGTGACTGAAGAAGGATATGCCAAACGCTTACCTGTGAGTAATTTAAAACGGGCTGATCGAGGTAATTTAGGCACACAATCGCTGAAATTTGCCAGTAAAACCGATCATTTAGCTGGTATGGTTCAGGCGATCGCCTCTGCTGAGGTGGCACTAGTGACCAATAAAGAGCGTGTTGTGCGGATACCTGTAGAATCAGTGCCGATATTAGGTAGAGATGGCAAGGGTGAAAGCATTATTGAGCTTCACCGCGATGAAAGAATTATCTCAGTCATGGAAGTGCGATCATAATTCGCCACATTGAGACCATTACAAATGATTTCAACCTCACGCGGCTTCTACGTGTGAGGTTTTTCGTTGCATAACTGCTAAATTTTTCTATAAATGAATACAACAGCCAAATCTTGATTTTTCCTATAGGTTAGTGATTATCTGGAATTACAGCCAAAAATCTGCCAATCTATGCTAGAATAAATGCTAATAAATATCAATAAATATCTGAACCAGAAAAGTGTGCGCTGAGTAAATCTATCCTGTGATAGATGCCTGATTTCCTATAGCATTCGTAGATATTCAAATCAAAATATAGCAATAAATTTTAAATAAAGGTTGCATTTATGAAATTTTTTGTTATATTAGTTTACATAAGGCAATAATACTTCGTAAATCTAGTTTGGAGTGCCAACCATGACAAACGCAACAAACGTTAATGCTCCGGTAAATGAAGATCGCAACGAATGGCGTTGGGGCTTTACACCCCAAGCAGAAATCTGGAACGGTCGCTTGGCAATGATTGGCTTTTTAGCCGCCGCGCTCATCGAGTTATTTTCTGGTCAAGGTTTTCTGCATTTTTGGGGCATTCTGTAAGTTTGAATATACAGAATTAACTACATAAAAAAATAAAGAAAAACCTGGTAATGCTGATTCACTACCAGGTTTTTTAATTGTTGGCGATTTTTCCTTACTCATTAGACATTGGTATCAAGCTAATGACCAATGAGTAATGACTAATAACTACCGTATATATTCCTTAAGAACACTGTTGCGATTCGGGTGACGTAACTTGCGGAGTGCTTTGGCCTCAATTTGACGAATTCGTTCACGAGTAACATTAAAAATCTGGCCAATTTCTTCCAGAGTCTTCATGCGACCATCATCCAAACCATAGCGAAGTCTGAGAACATCACGTTCACGAGGACTGAGGCTATCAAGGACTTTTTCCAGGTCTTCACGCAGCAGATTTTTGGAAACCTGATCTTCTGGAGTTTCACCATCGGATTCAATAAAATCGCCCAATCGAGAATCTTCTTCTTTACCGATGGGCGTTTCTAGTGAGATGGGTAACTGGGCAGATTTAGCAATAAACCGTAACTTCTCGATGGTCATTTCCATGCGAGTCGCGATTTCTTCTTCAGTGGGTTTGCGTCCCATTTCTTGGGATAGCAACTTGGTAGTTTTCTTGATCCGCGAAATGGTTTCGTAGAGGTGAACCGGTAGGCGGATAGTACGGGATTGATCAGCGATCGCACGGGTGATTGCTTGACGAATCCACCATGTAGCATAAGTAGAAAACTTATAACCTTTTTCGTGGTCAAACTTTTCTGCGGCGCGAATCAAACCGAGACTACCTTCCTGAATTAAGTCTTGGAAGGACAAACCACGATTCATATATTTCTTGGCAATTGACACCACAAGACGCAGGTTCGATTGCACCATTTTATCTTTTGCCCTGCGACCCACGTGCAGGCGATAACGAAATGCTGGTAATGGGATTTGTACGGCTTCTGCCCATTCCCGATATTCAGGTTCGCGTTCTAACTGTTCTTGCAGTCTATCCCGCACCCTTTCTAATTCCAACAAATCAGCGATTTTCCGCGCCAATTCAATTTCTTCGTCTGCCCGCAATAGGCGAATCCGACCAATTTCTTGCAGATAAAGGCGAATCGAGTCTTCGGTGTAATGCTTTTTCTTGCTTTGTGTCCGACGACGTGATTTAGCGGCTTTTCCAGACTTTGTGTCGTCCTCATCAGACTGAGGCTCTAAAAACTCATCTTCGCCATCATCGTTAATCAGCAAGTCCTCTTCTTCTTCTTCTTCTTCGACTAAGAGTTCTAACTCGAGCTCAGGCTGATTTGTTATTTCTAGGTCAGGCTGATAAATGCTTTCGAGTACGTTGTTAGCCTGGTTCATGCCGCGTTCCTCATGCTCCTTGCAGAATCAATTACTCAAGATGTGTTTACTGCTCTTTTAAAACGAGCTAGTTAACTACCGAAAATAGGGTTTTAGGCTGATTTCCCTGAAATCTTTTCGGAAGTTTTGCTCCTCTTTATAGAGGATTTTTGACTGTATATGGAAAGTCGCAGTTACTGCTGACTTGCCCATTCTAGTTAGAAATCATATGTGTTGCTATGACATATAAGTTTTAACTAATTTGTCTCCACAAAGACTTGTCTTAACCCCAAAAATCTACCACTCCACATACACAAAATATGACTGTTGGCATATTTTCTGATAAAGACTTTTCCGATTGTAGCCTGTTTCACAAAAATTGCACTCTTTTTGTGTATTAATCATGATGCCATTGTGCAAGGTACACCCACCCATAACAAAAAGATATTGGAAATGGTAGTCGTACCCTTAAATTTTTCTCAAACTTTTTGGCATTTTTGTGGCATCATCTTCACATTCAAACCAAACTACACCCGCTTTTACATACTTTTCAGTATGATCTGCAACATTAATTACTTAGAAACAGCTTTGTTAATGTTAACTTAAGCGAGAAATATTAATGCACCCATTTTTACATTTCCTTCATATATGGCTAAATCTTAAGAGTTGCATGGAGCTTCTTACAGCCTAAATACAGTAAGAATGGTGATGCTGGTCTCAAGAAATTCAACCTTACTTATGCCAAATGCCTGAACTAAGGAGTTGAGGCTATGGCGTAATCAGCCAAATGGCAAACAATTGAGATTTGACTGATTGCTCTTATTCACACATTAGCGCACTGCCGAGATTTCAACCCTATGAAACTTGACAAACTGCTCTTATTGTATACATTGACATTTTAATCAATTCAGCAGAAATTTGACAGTCAAAATTACAGATATTAGCCTACTTAAGACAAATCTCTAGATGATACAGCCAAAATAATAGCCATCACTCCGGCAATACTGGAAGGTATTAGCAGTCAGAAGTTGGATCATAGAAAAGTCAGATTATCGGTTTAGAACCTACTTGCAGAGTGGCTTTCAGTAATAAGTTTGTTAAATATAATACTTTCAACCCAAGGACAATGTTGTGATTCTGTGAGATTTAATCCTTAAGATATTTAACCAATTCTGCTTGGTAGACAAGATTTTGCTTTGCTATTCAAGCATAACAAATGCTTTTCTAACTTGTGGGATAAATTAACCCAAAAGAAAGAGAGTGATGCTTTTAAATCTTGTCTAAAGTCCCGATCAACTTGATATCTCTAAATAATACTTAATCCACCCGCTACACGGATGCATGAAACTTTAGACTTTAGTCCTTAGTTAAGCACATTCAAGCGCGGCGGGGTATGCACCCCAAACAACTAATGACTAGTGACTACTGAATCAATCTTGGAGTAACCTTGACAAAAAGGGATTAATGTGATTTAAGTCATGTTAAAAAACTAATAGTTATGGTAATTCTATTCTTATGTATTTTATCAAACAATTTTCCCTGGGTAAAAAGCACAAAGAAAATTTCCCCGGTTTTTTCTGGCTGGCTCAGAAATAAAACCGGGGAGCTATTGTTTTTTATTAAAAAATGTGATATGAATTTCCGATTCTAAGTCTCTGGAAAATCTGGTGGTAGAATTACCTGATCGATTACGTGAACAATGCCATTGCTAGCGGGAATATCTGCTTGGGTCACCCTAGCATCGTTAACAGTGATAGTTTGGGTTGCATCATCAACATCGACTGCCACAGGACTACCCTCAACTGTGTTGACTTCTCCAGATGTCAGTTGACTAGAGGTAACCTGTCCTGGGATTACGTGGTAGGCAATTAGCTTGGTTAATTGGTCTTTGTTTTCTGGTCTCAAGAGGTTGTCTAAAGTACCTGTGGGTAAGGCTTCAAAAGCGGCATCAGTAGGTGCAAATACTGTGTAAGGCCCTGGCGTTGCCAATTGATCCTGTAAACCGGCGGCTTCCACTGCCCTTGTGAGGGTTTGAAACTGTCCTTCCCTGGCTGCGGCTTGTGTGAGTTCGGCTAAATTGAGATCAGCAGTTGTTTCTATACGAGTATCTGCAACGGGAGGAGCAGCAGGAGGAGCTTCTGTCACGGGTGGAGCGGTTTCTTGTGTCACAGGTTCAGCGCAGGCAGATAGAGCCACTAAACTGCCGACACTGATAATATTGAACAATACTTTTGCTATGAACTTTTGGCTGAATTTCATAGTTTTGTGAAGATGCCGTTAAGTAAAGAATTACTGACAATAGTTAATAATTTTATGGATATTGTCCCTCAGCCTAACGGCATAATTTGAATATACTTAAATTAAGTTGTAAACTTTATTCAAGAAGGTTGATTAAGTATTTAGGCAGAATGAATTTCATACTGACTCTCCTCTGAATAAGCCTTTGAGGCGATTTTAACGAGTATTTTAATTGGGTCAAGCACTTAATACTTTGGCAAAATTCATCAGTCAAAAGAAATAATTTATTATCTGAAAATTTCCATACCAGTTAACAGTTCGATCCGCTGCGTTTAAAATCCAGAACCTCACCCTTCTCCTTCTCCCAGCTACGGTGTACACCGTAGCTTTCTCCTCAGGTAAGACACTATGGGAAGGTAAGGATAGGGGAGCGTTTGGCGAAAGTTAAAGACGGGGTAAGGACAAAAACTAGATTTGGATGTTATTTAATTTTCTGTGTCCTGTTCACAGATTTAACATGGCTGGTACAGCATGGCGGAAATAAACCAACCATTCCAAGTTAATGAAAAGCCTATAGGATAAGCTTTTTGACTTTTGAACCCTGGACTTCTCGCCCGGTCTCTGCGAGACGCTACGCGGTAAGCGCAGCTATGCCTGTCAGGGCTTTACGGCTGCGCTCAGGGTAAACAGGGTAAACTTTTGACTTCCGCCCTACCGTGCTAGTTATTAGCTTGATATTTAGATATCTAAATCTGTGAAATTGAGTTTAGAACCATAAGTTTCGATAAATTCGCGTCTGGGTGCTACGCGATCGCCCATTAAAATGGTAAAAATGCGATCAGCTTCGGCAGCATCTTCAATTTCTACTTGCTTCATTTTACGCGATCCTGGGTTCATTGTGGTGTCCCAGAGCTGCTGAGGCATCATTTCCCCCAAACCTTTGAAGCGTTGGATGTTGTAGTTGGCGTTGCTGGGAAGTGTCCCCAGATACTGTTGCAATTCCCGTTCGCTATAGCAGTATTCATGATTCTTTCCTCGTTCTACTTTAAATAGTGGAGGACAAGCAATATATATGAAACCCTGTTCGATCAGCGCTCGTTGATACCGATAGAAGAATGTTAACAACAGTGTCCGAATATGCGCTCCATCTACGTCAGCGTCAGTCATAATCACGATCCGGTGATAACGCAGTTGGGTGGAGTCGAATTCGTCTCCTTTCACGCCTAAACCGAGGGCTGTAATTAAAGATTGGACTTCGTTATTTTTGTAAATTTTTGCGTCGTCAGTCTTCTCGATGTTAAGGATTTTACCACGGAGGGGGAGGATGGCTTGAGTCCGGCGATCGCGTCCTTGTTTCGCACTTCCACCCGCTGAGTCACCTTCCACAATAAAGATTTCTGACTCGCTAGGGTCACGAGAACTGCAATCCGCCAATTTACCGGGTAATGGTGAAGATTCCAGAACTGATTTACGTCGGACTAATTCCCGCGCATGACGGGCGGCTTCTGCGGCTTTAAAAGCTTGAATAGCTTTATCTAAAATCGAGTCGGCGATTCCCGGATGAAATTCTAAGTACTCAGAGAGAACTTCTCCCACTAAGGAATCGACAATACCGCGAACTTCAGTATTACCGAGTTTGGTTTTGGTTTGTCCTTCAAATTCTGGGTCTGGAACTTTAACGGAAATTACTGCTGTTAAACCTTCCCGGACGTGTTCGCCACTGAGGTTAGATTCATGCTCTTTAATTTTATTGCGCTTACGGGCGATCGCATTTAAAGTCCGAGTCAGAACCGCCTTCAAACCTTCGAGGTGAGTACCACCATCAACGGTGCGAATATTATTCGCAAAACCCAGCACGTTGTCTGTGTAAGCATCAGTACACCATTGTAAAGAAACTTCCACTTGGACGTTATTACGTTCCCCATGCACATAAATAATTTCTTCGTGCAGTGCTTGCTTATCGCGGTTCATGTAAGCGATATACTCTTTAATCCCACCCTTGTATTCGTAGGTTTCTATCCTGGGTGTATCACTTTTCAGCACTTCTAAACGGTAGTCGCCAAAGGTAATTTTGACACCTGCATTCAGATAAGCCAACTCCCGCAGGCGACCCGCTATAGTGATGTAATCAAACTCAATGCTATTGGTAAAAATTTGGGTATCTGGCTTGAACTTGATAGAAGTTCCCGTTCTTTCCCCTTTTTCCGGCTTTGCTTGCAGTTCAGTAACTGGTACACCTCGTTCATAGCGCTGGACATGAACCTTGTTATCTCGCCAAACTGTGACTTCCAGTACATCTGACAGGGCATTAACCACAGAAAGACCGACACCGTGCAATCCTCCGGAAACCTTGTAGCCACCACCGCCAAACTTACCACCAGCGTGTAGTACGGTTAACACGGTTTCTAAAGCCGATTTACCAGTGCGTGAGTGAGTATCGATAGGAATACCCCGACCGTCATCTGTGACAGTCACGGAACCATCAGCATTGATATCCACTTCTATGTGGGTACAGTGACCCGCCAAAGCTTCATCAATTGAGTTATCTACCACTTCATAAACTAAATGGTGGAGTCCTCGCGGTCCGGTAGTACCGATGTACATCCCTGGCCGTTTGCGGACGGCTTCCAGACCTTCCAGAACTTGAATCTGATCGGCACTGTAACTGCTCGTCATGAAAATTCTCCTGATGCGTGGGTTTAAAGTCGCCCAAAAACAAAAAAGTCAAAACACACCAAAATTCTAACACAAAAGGCTTACGGGCGACTGTAGAGCAATTTTATGAGAAGTTTATATAGGGGATGTAACCCCATAAGTTTTTGGAATTTATCGCCTGAAAATTTCAGATTTCCCAGATTCGTTATGTTCTATATAAGTTTTGTGTAAAAGAACCGAAACGCGAAGTTCAATTAAACAACAAAATTTGAGCAAATGCTTGTCATAAAAATTAACTTAATCTTGGGCTGAAACTGCCCATCAGCAAAAATCAGGGAAAAGCTTTAAGATTTTATCACAAAAGCTTTACGGGAGAGTCCGGAGTATGGGAAGTGTTGACTAATGACCAATGACCAATGACTAATGACCAATGACCAATGACCAATGACTAATGACTAAATTGATTGTAATTTGTGGTGCGACGGCGACTGGTAAGTCAGGCTTGGGATTGAATTTAGCTATGCGGTTAAGTTCTGTAATCCTCAGTGCCGATTCTCGTCAGGTGTATCGAGAATTTGATATTGGTACGGCTAAACCAACATTGGCAGAACGAAAATTAGTGCCACATTATTTAATAGATA
>REBL01000269.1 GCA_007692755.1 Nodularia sp. (in: cyanobacteria)
CAGTCGTCTTTAGACGACTTTCGCTATCAGACAGGGGTTTGAACCCCTGGCGGGTTATAACAACAGGTGCAAGATGTGAGCGCCCCAGGAGGGGAAGTCAAAAATCAAAAGTCAAAAGTCAAAAGTATTAAATCCCCTCGCAACAAATGAAACAAACACATTTTGATTTTTTGGCTAAAAGTCTGGTTATATAAGGGTTATAGAATGTGTTAGTTAGGAGTCATGGCGTTTAATTCTTGGAGTTCTTTGCACTTAGCCTCTGCCGCCTGATAAGCTGCTAAATATTCCTGACCACCCAACATGACATCACCATAATACTCATAAGGTGCATCGCCATATATTGGTAATGGATCATCTTCTGGATAATCTTCTTTTGACTCTTCGATAATCGCTTTCAGTTGCTTGATACTAAAGCTTTGGGCGGCGAAATACCAAAGTTCTTGGGGGGTTTTTTGCAGGTGTGGTAAGGTGGGATCGATAATGATGACCACAGATTCATTTACAGAAACATCCGTAATTTCTATCCAACCATGTTCAATGGGTTGGTATGGCATTTGGGCAACAGCTAAAAAGCCCTGTACATACTTAGCCTTCTCTGTTGCTAATACTGCTTTGTAAGCATTATTAAATGGCTTATTAGCTTTGCTTTTTATGCTTTGGGCAATTTCAATTGAAAGGGTTTCATTCAATGCTTTGTTCATCTAGAGCGGGGATTATAGCAATGACTTTCATATCTTATCACTTCAACTTAACGTTTATTAGATATATAAATATTTTTCACAAAGATAGGGAAAACTCATGAATTTTCCCCATTACAAAAATTCTAGAAGAGTTGTGAATAAGTCAAGTCTTAATAAGTTAGCATCAGAGATGAAAGAACTGATATCTTGTCTCAGATAAATAGAAATTGGCTGGACTAGGTGCTGCTAATCCAAATCATTTTCTTCCATAGGCTGTGGTGTATAAATAATACTTTGCTCAGGTTCCAATTCTATTTCAATTTCATTTTCTATTTCAATATCTACCTCACCCTGAATATCTATCTGCTGATTAATACTAGTTCCAGATGGAGGCGAAATCTCTGCTTCTTGGGCTATAGCCCCAGACATGGGATTTAAAGCTGCAATTGAAATAGTGCCACATAGTAGTGCTAAAGCAACATTTGCTAAAGGCTTCATAATAATCACCTATGGTTAACGTCACACTGCGCTAGCAGAAGTTATGATTTCATTGTCAGCAATTCCCAAAGTCTAGTTCTCCAACTCAAGTTAGATCAACAAAAATCTTTCGTTAGATTTTAATACTAAAACCGGACAGAAATATTTATCTGTGTTTATCTGTGGTTGAATTATCCTTTCCCTCACCCAAGGGCAAAATACTAGATATTTAGTGCAGCCAACTGAGGAATTAAAGCCTTTAAAGCTTGACCTCTATGACTAATAGATCCTTTCAACTCCCGCGACATCTCGGCAAAAGTCAATTGCTTTTCGGGAACGTAAAATATAGGGTCGTAACCAAAACCACCTTCGCCACGGGGTGCATGAAGAATTTCGCCGCGACATATGCCTTCTGATTCTAAGGCAATTGTACCATCAGGACGAGCGATCGCCACGGCACAGACAAATTGTGCTTGGCGATTGACGGCGTTACCTAATTCTCTCAATAACCTGGCAATCCGTTCTGAGTCGTTGCTGCCATAACGTGCCGAATATACTCCCGGTACGCCATTCAGGGCATCTACTTGCAAACCAGAATCATCCGCAATCGCCCATTGTCCTGTGGCTTGAGCCACTTGGGAAGCTTTGAGACCAGCATTAGCGGCAAAGGTTTCGCCTGTTTCTGCAATTTCTAATTCTTCTGGTTTCAGAGTTAATTCCCAACCAGAATTAGCCAGATAAGCTTGCAGTTCCCGCAATTTACCGGGATTTCCTGTAGCTACTACGAGTAATTTAGTCATATATTCAGTTAACAGTTAACAGTTAATAGTTAACAGCAGTTACCGATCACTGACAACTGTTAACTGAGATTATTCTGCCCAATTTTTTGCCCAAGCTAGGGTTTGATGGACTTGTTGAAGTGTTGGGGCTTCGCAATACAGGCGTAATACTGGTTCTGTACCGCTAAACCGAATCATTAACCAGCTGTTGTCAGCTAGGCGGAATTTATAGCCGTCTATGGTTTGACAATCAGTGACAGTTTTACCAGCAATTTCTGTTAATGGTTGAGTTTGCAGTTGTTCTAAAAGACGCGATCGCACTTCCATACTGGCTAAGGGTAAATCAATGCGATCATAGGCTGAGTTGAAACCTGTTTTCGCTTGTAATTGGCGATAATAATCGCTTAAGTCGAAGCCAGATTCCACAATCGCCTCTAGAACATATAGTGCTGATAGCAGTGCATCACGTTCGGGAATATGGCTACCATAACCAATTCCTCCCGACTCTTCCCCACCTAACAATACATCTGCGGCTAACATTCTATCCGCGATATATTTATATCCCACGGGGGTTTCAAAAATCGACAAGTTATGCAGTGCGGCAACACGGGGAATTAAATCAGAACCGCTGACAGTTTTGACGATTTCACCACTAAAGCTGCGCCGGAGGGTTAAGTGGTCGATTAATATGGGGATTAAGATTTGGGAACTCAAAAAGTTAGCATTTCCATCCACTGCGGCAATGCGATCGCAGTCACCATCGAATACCAACCCCACTGCTAAACCTGATTTATCTGTTTGGCGGTGAGTTTTGATCACCGAGAATAAACGAGATAGGTATTTTGGTAAAGGTTCTGGCGCACCGCCTTCAAATAAAGGATCGCGATCGCTATTAATTTCTTGGACACCATCGCCCAATAATCTACCCAATCCCCCAGCCGCCGCACCGTGCATGACATCAGCAAATAATGTCAATTTACCAGAGGCGATCGCTGCTTGAATCTTGGTAATATTAACTTTAGCTTTTAACGCTGTAGTATAACTAGGCCAAGGATTAAACGGCTCTTGTTTGCCAGGGGTGGCGATGGGATCAGTTACACCCGCAGATAATAAAGCTTCTATTTCTTGTGTCACTTCTGGCGGTACTGAACCACCAAAGAAACCCTTGACTTTTAAACCTAAATATGTGCCAGGATTATGACTAGCAGTAACGACTAGCGCCCCCAAAGCATTAAGTTCCTTAGCCGCCCAACTAAAAGCCGGAGTTGGGGCAAAACTTTCGCTGAGTAAAACATCAAATCCAATAGCGCTGACAGAATCGGCAACAGCACGAGCAAAGTCTTCAGCCATAAATCGGCGGTCATAGCCGACAACAATTGTCTTACTACCAACTGTAGAATAATATGTATTATGTAATACTTTGGCTGCAACCGGCGCAACCAGGGCTAGACGTTCAAAGGTGAACTCATCACCAATAACGCCCCGCCAGCCGTCTGTACCAAACTTAATGGAGTTAGCAGCCACTGGCATTGAGGTCTCCTCACTATTTACCAGAGGATTTTAGCATTTGTTACAGTCTATGAACTAAAAAAAATCATCTTCTGTGTAATATCTACCTTCGACTGTACTGTTAATCACGAGCAGATTCTTGAACCAGAACTTGATCATCAGGTAAGGTAAAGGTCAATGATTGATTTCTGCAAGCCGCACACTTGTGACTTCTAGTCATGAGTTAGGCGGTCTATATTTCTATATTTAGAATGGTATATAATAGGAGATTGTGGTAAAAATATTTCGACGACATATTCAAACTCAAAATGCAAAAAGCGTTTAAAGTTACACTCATTCCTAACCATAACCAGCAAGTCTTAATTAACAAGACTATTGGTTGTGCAAGGTTTGTGTATAATCGCTTTCTGGCATTAAGAAAGGAGTTGTATAACACCGAGCAGAAAATATTAAACTATCATGCCTGTAGTCAACAACTTACTTTACTGAAAAAAGAAATTATCTGGCTCAAGGAGGTAGACAAGTTCGCCTTACAGAACTCACTTAAGAACTTAGAGACAGCATATAAAAACTTCTTTGGGGATCTAAAAAAAGCCAAAAATAAAAAAGGTGTGGGCTTTCCTAAATTCAAAAAAAAGTATGGGTGCAAACAGTCTTATAAAACTAACCTTACGAATGGCAACATTCAGGTAATAGAGAATCGCTTAAAGCTCCCTAAACTAGGATGGGTAAAGTTTCACAAGTCTCAAGATATCACTGGCAAGCTTGTAAACGTTACTATAACTCGTACTAATAGCGGTAAGTACATTGCTAGTATTTTGTGTGAAACAGAGATAGAGAAATATCCACAAGTCACTCAAAATATTGGATTAGATTTAGGAATCAAATCTTATCTCGTTACTAGCAAGGGTGAAGTTGTAGATAATCCCAAATATTATCGAACTAAAAAAAGTCAGTTACGCAAGGCACATAAAAAACTATCTCGTAGTGTCAAAGGTAGTAATAATAGAGTCAAAGCGAAAATCAAGCTAGCTCGTACTTACCAACACATTACCAATTCCAGAGATGACTTTCTACACAAACTCTCAACTCGTTTAATCAAAGAAAACAGCATTATCTGTATAGAAGATTTGCGAGTTGCCAATATGGTGAAGAATCACAAGCTAGCATTGAGCATTTCAGATGCTAGTTGGTCTAAATTTGTTACCATGTTGGAATATAAAGCTTTGTGGCATGACAGAATTGTGCAGAAAGTTGGTACGTTTTATCCCTCATCTCAGACTTGTAATAATTGTGGTTTTATCAACCCGCTTGTCAAGGATTTAAAGTTGCGTGAATGGTCTTGTCCTCATTGTGGTAACTACAATTTGAGAGACGTGAACGCCAGTTTAAATATTCTGAGTGAGGGCTTGAGAATTTTAACACTTCGACTTCGCTCAGTGCCAACAGCCGCCGTGGGTATCCCGGAGGCTCTAAACGCCTGTGAAGAACTTGTAAGACCTCAAGCAATTCAGGCAGAGTTCGTTGAAGCAGGAATCGCGTGACTTCTAGTCATGCGAGGTTCAATAATTGCAAGTTTCATCAGTATCAGGAGGGTGATAATGGATGCCAACTTAATTGTTTTTAATATCCTGAATCCGCCAATCTTGTTTTTCTTTTTAGGGATGATTGCTGTTTTTGTCAAGTCGGATCTAGAAATTCCGGCACCAATCCCCAAACTCTTTTCGCTGTATCTGCTGTTGGCGATTGGCTTTAAAGGGGGGGTGGAACTGATCAAAAGCGGTATCACTCAGGAAGTAGTGCTAACGCTGTTAGCCGCAATGTTGATGGCTTGTTTTGTCCCAGTTTATTCCTTTTTTATCCTGAGACTGAAACTTGATACTTACGATGCAGCTGCGATCGCAGCCACCTACGGCTCTATTAGTGCTGTCACCTTTATTACTGCTAGTGCCTTTCTCAGTGAGCTGGGCATTGATTATGATGGTTATATGGTCGCCGCCCTGGCCCTGATGGAATCTCCAGCAATTATTGTTGGTCTTCTCCTGGTGAATATATTTACTACCGATGGCAAGCGGGACTTATCTTGGACGGAAGTCTTACGAGAGGCATTTCTCAATAGTTCTGTTTTTCTCCTAGTGGGTAGTCTCTTGATTGGTGTTTTAACAGGAGAACATGGTTGGCAGGTATTAGAACCCTTTACTCAAGGCTTATTTTATGGTGTCCTCACCTTCTTTTTGCTTGATATGGGAATAATTGCTGCCAAAAGAATTAAAGACTTGCAAAAAACCGGATTTTTTCTGATTTCATTTGCCATACTAATTCCAATAGTCAATGCCGGTCTTGGGTTACTGATTGCCAAAGTCATCGGTATGCATCAGGGAGACTCACTCTTGTTTGCTGTGCTATGTGCCAGTGCTTCTTATATTGCTGTCCCTGCTGCCATGCGAATGACCGTCCCCGAAGCAAACCCCAGTCTGTACGTTTCTACCGCTCTGGCAGTGACTTTCCCATTCAATATTATTGTGGGAATTCCGTTATATCTTTACGGAATCAACCTGTTCTGGAGGTAATAATATGCACCTAGTTAAAAAGATAGAAGTGATTGCCAACTCCTTTGAGCTAGGCAAAATTTTAGATGTTTTAGACAAATCAAGTGTACACAATCATATTGTGATTCGTAATGTTGCTGGTAAAGGATTACGAGGCACAACAGAAGATTTAGACATGACAATGCTCGATAATGTTTACATCATCGCGTTTTGTATGCCAGAAGAAATCAAGCCTGTAGTCGAAAACATTAGACCACTGCTCAACAAATTTGGAGGAACCTGTTACATCTCAGATGTCATGGAGATTCGCTCTGTCAAATGTGTAGCATCGCTGTAAGAGGTTAATCAATCTCATGAAGCATTTTAGAGAACGTCGTGACTTTTTGAAGTTGGGGGTCACAGGAGCATTGGGGATGATGGTAACTGGCGGGGATTTACTTTGGCACAGCGAACAAGCTCAAGCTGCTACTCTAGCTACCTCTGAGTCCCTTGATGCCGATGCTGTACTACAAAAGCTGATGGCAGGAAATCAGCGATTTGTGCAACATCAACCTCAATACCCTGATCAATCTGCGGCTAGAGTCCAGGAAGTCTCTCAAGCGCAACATCCATTTGCAACTATCCTGAGTTGTGCTGATTCAAGAGTTTCACCAGAAATTATTTTTGATCAGGGTATTGGTGATATTTTTGATGTCCGGGTTGCGGGAAATATTGCCACGCGGGAAGTACTCGGCAGTATTGAATATGCTGTTGTGTTGTTAGGTACGCCCTTGCTAATGGTGCTGGGTCATGAACGATGCGGCGCAGTTACAGCAGCTGTGCAAAACGAATCGCTGCTGGGTGACATTGGGAGTTTTGTCAAAGCAATCCAACCAGCCGTAACAAGAGTCAAAAATCAGCCAGGCGATACAGTTGAAAATGCTGTGGTGGCAAATGTGCAATATCAAATTGAACGATTAAAGCGCTCAAAGCTCTTAACTGAAAGGATAAAGACAGGCAAGTTAAAAATTGTGGGGGGTCGTTACGACTTGGATATAGGTAGTGTAACCATCATTACTTGATGCCCCATAATCACCAAGGTTGGGTTGAGGCGACAAAACCCAACATCTTCTCCCTGTTAACTTTTAAGACAGTCGCTACAATTTTTTTGCACTAATTTAGGAGTGTCAGTCCAGTAGTGGCGTGTCAAGGCTAAAATGTTGTATTAAATTAAATTTATCTTGTAGGATGGGCGTCTCGCCCGTCCGGTGCAGGCAAGACTTCGGCGTGAGCGCTCAGTCGAACGCTGCCCGCACTACACACACCATTTTAGGCTTGTTAATCCAGTAGTCTAACGCACCGTCAATAATTCAAGGTTCGTTGCGCTGCTACAGTTGATTTATATTTCTTCATATACATTGAGTTTTTCTCGCCGACTTACTGATAAGCAAAATTCTCCCAGAGATAGTTGTGTTAAAAACTGTATAAAAATTGTTTTGCTATTACGCATTAAAAATTAACAATAACTAATTAGTAAACTCTAGAATTAAACAACAAATATTTTATTGATAGGCTGTTGATTTTTGTAAAGTGAATTTCATTTTTAGTTGTAGGATTTGTTAAATTATAACTATCTAAAAAATGACTTGTTTTCATTAAACTTTGAAGTTCAAGGCTTTCAATAGACTATAAATACAAAAACTTTATTTT
>REBL01000117.1 GCA_007692755.1 Nodularia sp. (in: cyanobacteria)
TGTAACCCCAGAAGAGATGTTAATGCGAGAATCTTTACAAAAAGACTTGCATAGTCTGTTGGCAGATTTAACTAGCCGTGAGCGTGATGTCATTCTCATGCGCTTTGGTTTGTCCGATGGTCATCCTTACTCTTTAGCCGAAATTGGCCGCGCTCTTGATTTGTCAAGAGAACGAGTCCGGCAAATCGAATCCAAAGCTTTACAAAAACTCCGCCAACCCAAAAGACGTAACCTCATCCGCGATTATTTAGAATCTCTGAGTTAGTTATGAATCGGTTGTTGTTTGGCAATCGGCAGTTTCAAGTCAAACAGACTATCTAAGAGATTCAATTAAATCTCTTAGATATCTGACTGTCGAATTTTCAGCAAGCCCTACTTACCTTTTCTCTGTTAGCGTACCAGCTCTACGGCGTAACTTTTTGTAGCCCGCAGGTAGGCTAATTTTTGATCAAAGCTAAAGCTTGATTTCTGGCAGCCGCACACTCGCGACTTCTAGTCGCCAGGGCTAGCTTATGAGTATCGCATCTTGACCGCTATAATTAAACCTTTGAAGAGTAACCACACATCAGTGAGAGAACGCCCAAAGCACAAAGAGACAAAGAAAAACTGCAAAAGCTGGACACTTTTTTGATACGATAGTAGCTCTAACTCGTGAAATAACGATTTTCGTATGAGCAAAGGCACCCTGTTTGATAAAGTTTGGAACTTACACACCGTTGGAACACTTCCTTCAGGGCTGACGCAACTATTTATCGGGCTTCACCTGATTCACGAAGTCACCAGTCCCCAAGCCTTTGCCATGTTGCGGGAGAGAGGTCTAAAGATGCTGTTTCCAGAACGAACAATAGCCACAGTCGATCACATCGTCCCGACTGAAAATCAAGCCCGGCCATTTGTAGACAGGATGGCGGAAGATATGATTCAGGCTTTAGAACAAAACTGTCAAGAAAATAATATTACCTTTCATAATATAGGTTCTGGTAATCAAGGGATAGTCCATGTCATCGCCCCAGAACAAGGACTGACTCAACCAGGAATGACTATTGCTTGTGGTGATAGTCACACATCTAGCCACGGCGCATTCGGTGCGATCGCATTTGGAATTGGTACTAGCCAAGTCCGGGACGTTCTCGCCTCTCAAACCCTGGCTTTATCTAAACTCAAAGTCCGCAAAATCGAAGTGAACGGCACTTTAAACCCTGGTGTTTACGCCAAAGATGTAATTCTGCACATTATTCGGACTCTGGGTGTCAAAGGTGGCGTAGGTTATGCCTATGAATACGCGGGAACTACCTTTGACCAAATGAACATGGAAGAAAGGATGACCGTTTGCAACATGGCCATTGAAGGTGGTGCGAGATGCGGTTATGTGAACCCTGATCAAGTCACTTATGATTACTTAAACGGTAGAGACTTCGCCCCTAAAGGTGCAGAATGGGACAAAGCCGTAAATTGGTGGGAATCTATCAAGAGTGATGCTGATGCTGAATATGATGATGTGGTAGTCTTCGATGCAGCAGATATTTCTCCCACAGTCACTTGGGGAATTACACCCGGTCAAGGTATCGGCGTAAATCAATTTATCCCCAAGCCGGAAGAACTATTAGAAGAAGACCGATTTATTGCGGAAGAAGCTTATCAATATATGGATTTGTTTCCCGGTCAACCGATAAAAGGCACTAAAATTGATGTCTGTTTTATTGGCAGTTGCACCAACGGCAGAATCAGCGACTTGCGAGAAGCGGCAAAAATTGCCCAAGGTCGTCACGTTGCTAAGGGCGTGAAAGCCTTTGTTGTCCCAGGTTCGGAACGGGTGAAAGAAGAAGCCGAAGCCGAAGGACTTGATAAAATCTTTGAAGCAGCCGGCTTTGAGTGGCGTGAACCGGGATGTTCTATGTGTTTGGCTATGAACCCCGATAAACTCCAAGGTAGACAAATCAGCGCTTCTTCTTCTAATCGTAATTTTAAAGGTAGACAAGGTTCGTCTTCTGGACGCACATTATTAATGAGTCCGGCGATGGTGGCGACTGCGGCTATCCAAGGGGAAGTTTCAGACGTGCGCGAGTTGTTATAAATATGGATTAGTGTCACGCAAAGGCGCAAAGTCGCAAAGGCGGATGAATTATCTGTGTTCATCTGTGTTCATCTGTGGTTCAAAATCTTCTCAAGTTAGATTGTTGTCAAAAATCGAGTCAAAATTGAAATTTATGGTTAGTGAAGTTAAAAAAATCTCAGGGCGCGGTATAATCCTTATTGGGGATGATATAGATACAGATAGAATTATTCCCGCCCGTTATTTGAAAGCCATCACTTTTGATGGATTGGGTGAAGGGGTATTTATCGATGACCGCACAGCATTAAAGGGCGAACATCCTTTTGACAAAGCAGAATATCAAGGGGCGAATGTTTTAATCGTTAACCGTAACTTTGGCTGTGGTTCATCACGAGAACACGCTCCCCAGGCGATCGCTAAATGGGGAATACAGGCTTTAATTGGTGAAAGTTTCGCGGAAATATTTTTTGGTAACTGTGTCGCAATGGGTATCCCTTGTTTGACAGCCGATGCAGTCACAGTTAAAAAACTGCAAGAGTTAGTAGTAGCTAATGCCCAAGCTGCTGTGACGGTTAATTTAGAAACTTTAGAAGTGCAAATTGGTGATTACACTGCTAAGGTGACTATGAATGAAGGCACTCGCAGCACTTTTATTGCTGGGACATGGGATGCTTGCGGTCAGTTGGTGGCTAATGCTGACCAAGTTCGGGCTACTGCTGCTCAATTGCCTTATGTCGAGTGGGGTAAGTTAGCTGCAAGTCAATAAGTGAAAATACTGAATGTTGCCTTGGGACATTAGTAATGAACTGTACTTATGTAACGCTGGGAGTTTTCAGGCGATCGCCTCGTCGATGACAATAATAAATAAGCACAGGGAATAAAGTAAAGGGCGAGAATGGTTGCACCAGCCACACCGCCGGCAATCACTACTGCTAAAGGAGGCCAAAATCCACCACCACCGAGAATTAGGGGGATAAAACCAGCCATTGTGGTGAATGTGGTTGTCAGGACATGGCGCGTAGTATGGATAACGGTTTCTACCATCGCTGATCTATCGCCTGTCTGTGCTAGATTATCACTCTTGAGGGCTGTGAGAACGGTAATGGCATCATTCACAGCCACCCCAATTAGTCCCACAGTCCCAATAATGGGATTAAAACCAAAGGGATAGCCGAATAGCCAAACGGATAATCCGCCTAAGCCAATGGCAAGAATCGCCACGATACCAATCACACCCGCCAGGGCAAAGGAATTCATTGAAAGTACCAGAGTTACCACTAAGGCAATTCCTAAAACAATGCCATAACCGAGTAGTCCCCCAGTGGCGCTGTTACGTTCTTCCTCTTCTCCACCAAATTCTAAGTTATAGCCTTGGGGTAGGGAAAACGAGTTTTGCAAACGTTGGCGAAAATCAGCGAGAGCGTTAGCAGGTAAGGTTCCTGCTGTGAGATAGCCCTGCACTGTGCTGACTCTCAGACCGTTTTTGCGAGTGATGGCGGCATTTTTGGGGATTAAACTCAGTTTGCCAATGGTTTCTAAGGGAATGTAGCCGTTGTGATTCCTACGGAGCGCTTCGCTATCGCTCGGTAGCAGATTCACCGATTGCAATTGGCTCAAGTCGGCGCGTTCGCTATTACTCAAACGGACTCGTACAGGCACTTCTTCGGTATCTTCTAAAATTGTACCACCGTTTACCCCTTCGGTGATGATTTGTAATTGTTGAGCGATTTCTCGACGGCTTAAACCCCGCGATCGCGCTTCTGGTTCGTCAATATCTAAGGACAGTTGGGGAAGCACATCGTTGACGCGACTGCGAATGTGCGTAATGGTAGGAACTTCTGCCAAAATAGAACGAAGTTGCTCACTTAATTGTTGCAAACGCTCCACATCAGAGCCGTAAATGCGTAACTCAATTGGGGCTTCAAAAGGTGGTCCCTGTTCAAATAACCGCACCAAAGCACGAGCATTCGGAAAGGCGCTGTTAAATTCTGTTTGCAATTGGCGAATGAAGCGATCGCCAGCAATGCCATTCATCTGCACAATCGCCTCAGCAAAACTGCTCTCGTTCTCCCGATTATTGAGTTGGTTGTAATAGACTTTTGGCGCACTCTTCCCCAAAAACCAATACACTTGTTGAACTTCAGAATGGCGGCGTAAAGCAGCTTCTACTTCTTGTGTCAAGTCTTGAATTTGCCCTAGAGAACTAACAGGAGGCAATTCTAACTCTACTATGAACTGTTCGCGGTCAGCAGGGGGAAAGAATTGTAAACTCAAAGTTGTCATGAGGGTAAACCCCATAACTGGTAAAATCAGCGTTAGGGCGATCGCTCGTTTGGGATACCTTAAAGACCATTGCAAAGAACGACGATACCAGGCTGTGAGTGCAGGATGAGAAAATCCGGATTCCCACCATCTTTGCTTGTCAATCATGCCTTTAGAAGTAAACGAGCGACGATGATTCCACTGATAAATTTTGGCAGTAATCGCTGGAGAAATCGTTAATGCCACCAACAGCGAAGCCAGGACTGCTACAATTACATTTAAACCAATCGTACCGACAAATTCACCAGTTGCACCGGGAAGTAGGGCAATGGGTGCAAAGGAGAATACAGTGGTTAATGTTCCCCCCAGCAAAGGCGCACGCAGATACTGCACGGTTTCGGCAATGGCCGTTTCTAAAGGCATTCCCGTTTTGAGGCGGATATTCATCTCATCTACAAGAATAATCGCATTATCCACCAGAATACCCAAGGCCACAATTAGCCCTGTTATTGACATTTGATGTAAGGGAATGCCCAACAAGCCCATGACAATGATGGCGATCGCAACTGAAAGCGGCAATGCCATTTGTACAGCTAATGCTTGTTGCCAGCCCATCATGATAATGCAAATCACAAAGAGAATCAAAGCACCAGACAGCAAATTACCGATGAGATTATTTAATCGCGCAGTTACATAACGACTCTGATCAAAGACAATTTCTAACTGTATCCCTTTGGGTAAATCAGCCCGAAAGCTATCAATTACCTGCTGTGCTGACATTTTCCAGCGATCTAGACGATATTGGGGTTGGACATAAACACCAACGGCGATCGCAGCTTTACTGGCAGTAAATGCTAATTCTGTGGGCGGTGTGGCAATTCCTTTTTCAATGGTAGCGATATCTGCTAGAAGGCGAAATTCCCGGTTAGATTCACAGTTAGAACAGCGCACGGGTATTTCCTGCAAACGGTTCAGAGTATCCAATTCTCCTTGTACTTCATAGAGCAGAGTATTGTCACCGCGAAACTGTCCGGCGGAAGTTTTGGCATCGCTTTGTTGAATTTGCTCTGCTAATTCTGAGGCGGTAATACCTAAACTAGCAAGAGTTTTTGTATTCACATTCACCGTAATTTCTTCTTGGGGTGCGCCAAAAATCTCCACTTCATCTGTGCCAGGGAGCGATCGCAAAGCATTTTTTAACACCTCAGCCCGTCGTCGCAAAATGGCATAATTCGGTGCATCAGACTGTTCCCAAGTCAGGGCGGTGAGGAGAGCATAAGCACGCACTTCTCCCTCATCTAATTTTGGTTCACTAGCTGCGGTGGGTAATTCTCCTTGCACCTCCCGCAACTTATCTCGTACCCGTGACCAAACCAAGGGTACACGGTTTTTAGCCACACTATCAAGTAAATCTACGGAAATGCTAGAAACCCCGGCGCGTGACGTAGACTCATAGCTTTTTACCTCCGGAATTTCGGCAATTTTCGCTTCAATGGGATCAGTAACCAGGGATTCGGTACGTTCGGCCGTTCCTCCTGGCAAAAAAGTAGTAACTAGAGCAAAACGAGAAGTCAGTTCTGGATCTTCCAGTCGGGGTAGAGATTGAAAAGTGACAGTTCCCCAAGCCACAATTAGAAAAATCGCCAACAATAGTAAGCGCAAGTTGCGAAAAAATAGCTGTGCCATATCAGTTATAGGTGGGGAGTGGGGAGTGGGTTAAAACCCGAATGCTGTCTAAGTGTCAAGAGAGATTAGGGACTTCTAAGTAAAAAAACACTCTCAAACTCTCATACCTCTGTGTTCTCTGTGTCTCTGCGGTATGCGCTTCGCGCACGCTACGCTAACGTTTCTGGTTCATTTATTGTGAAGTATGAACACGATTTGTGATGATGTCAAAAGCCCTGTAGAGACGTTCTATGGAACGGCTCTAAATTTAAATTCATATTTGGTTTCAGCAACGCCCCTTTCTTTAAATAATTGACGTGATAACTGTTCACTGTTCACTGTTCACTGATTTAACGATTTGCCCAGAAACCAAGCGGTGAGTGCCACTATTGACAACTTCTTCCCCGGCGGTGATTGTGCCGCGCACTAAGACGCGATCGCCTTCGGTATATAAAACTTCCACATCCCGCCGTTCAATGAGATAGGTTTCTCCCTCTGGAGCCATCACAAAACAAGACCATAATCCGCGCTCTCCCTTAATTAAGGCGGATACGGGCAACCAAAATCCCTGGGTTGATACTATTTGTTGCACTTGCAAACGGGCGATTTCTCCTGATGCTGGCATGGTTTGACCTGTACTAACCAATTGCAAAACCACTGTCCGAGTCCGGGTTTGGGGGTTAATCTCTGGTTTATGAGCCAGCACTTGGGCAGTATAAATTTGTTCGCCCACCTGCACCTGTTGACGACTCCCCACTTTCAGGCTCTGCACCACTTGGGGCGGTACGCCAATTTCTACTTCCGGGGTGACATTTTCTACTAAGCGCACGAGCGCCTGTCCTGGTTGTACCACAGTGCCTTCATCTAAATTTCGTTCCCCAATCACACCACGAAAGGGAGCGCGGAGAATGCTTTTTTCAATATTTATTTCTACATCGCCCATACTGGCTGTAATTTGGGATACTGTAGCGGTTTGGGCTGCGATTTGTTCTTGGCGTGTACCGGTTTGCAATGCTTCTAATTCGCTCTGAGCAGCGTCTAGGCGGTCAGCGAGGGCATCCCGATTAAATGCTACTTCATCCAACTGTTCACGGGAAATCGCGCCTTCTTGGTACAGAGAATTACGGCGATCGCGACGAATATTTTCTAGCCGCAACTGATTTTCTAAATTTGCCACTTGAGAACGAGCCACGGCAATGGTTTCTTTCCGTGGACCATTCTGCAATTCTCGTAATTCTGCCACTGCACGCGATCGCTGCGCTGCTAATTGTGCCAATTGTGCTTGGAGATTTTGCGTATCTAACCGAGCAATTACTGCACCTTTTTCTACAGATTGTCCGCGATTGAAGATAATTTCAGTGACTTTTCCCCCTCGTTCAAAGCCCAAATCACTGCGGCGAGTGGCTACTACTTCACCTGTATAAAATCGTGTGGTTTCGTATGACTGTACAGGCTCAAGCTTGATGACTTGCACTGTTAATGGGGCAGAAATGGCAACTTCCTGTCCAGTAGACAACCGTTCATATATTCCGAAGCTGATAACTGCCACCATCCCACTCGCAATCAGCAGATTCCTGACTCCTGCCTTTTTTCGATGTTTCGCAGGGGAATTTGACTCATCATCTATTTCTTGAACTTGGGCTTCCATAGTCTGTCCACTCATTTTCATGCTACGTTGACAAGAAGCGTTGTAATATTCAACTGCCTGTTATAAAAATAGTTTTATAAATCAAAGCGTATATGCAATTAGTTGTTTATGTCAAGAAAAAATTATGAGTTTAGCCCATGCGATCGCCAGCATTTTGCTTCAGTCTCCCCAGACAGGTTATGATCTGAGCAAAGAATTTAATGAAAAAGTAAGTTGTTATTGGCAAGCCACCTCTCAGCAGATTTACCGAGAACTGGCACGAATGCAGGAGAAAAACTGGGTAGAAGTGGAAGTATTACCCCAATCAGTTCGTCCTGACAAAAAAATCTATTCTCTCACCGATGTAGGTAGACAAGAATTGATTGCTTGGATTGCTGAACCCTCGGAAGCAACCGCAATCCGTGAAGATTTACTGGTGAAAGTACGCAGTGGGTTTATCGTTCCTGAAGATATCCTGATTCGTGAAATTGAGCGACGCAAGCAATTCCATGAGCAAAAATTGGATTATTATCGCTCCCGTGAACTAGAATTTGGCGATTTAAATCATCTGTCTCGCCCGCAACGACACATCTATCTCACCCTGCGGTGCGGGATTCGCTACGAAACTACCTGGATTGAATGGTGCGATGAGGCGATCGCCTTTTTGTTAACTCCACAAGAAAGTCAAGACTAATCCTTGCCAGGAAACACTAGATATCTGGATTATTCTGGCGCAAGACAATTTCCCCTTTCTGGTTAATTGTTATCGGTTCCACAAGATGGTCATTTTGATTCAACTTCCGCAGCAGTCCCACAGTGCGAAAACGCTGGTCAATTTCAGGTATTCCCTGACTATTTAAATGTACAGGGATAATCTGACCCGCAACTAAATCACCTTGGGAATTTAGCTGCACTTCTAATATCATTGAGTATCCAGTCTCAGCCTTTGTTGATAAAGTCCGATAACCGATAAAGTTACCCAAAGAATAAGCTATCAATTTACCCTTATACATTTCCATTGCTCTGGGAACATGAGGGCCATGTCCTAGCACTAAATCTGCTCCCGCATCTATGACGGTTCGTGCAAACTGGATAGAATTACCTCGGTTTTCTCCATAGAAAAACTCGGTTTTATTTCTGACATGGAGTGCTGCGGTTCCTTCGGCTCCAGCGTGCATAGATACAATCACAATATCAGCATTATTTTTAGCTTCAGCTACAAGTGCTTGGGCTGTGGTCAGATTTTGAATAGAATTATACATACTATATGGAGCAAAACCGATCATGGCGATCGCCATATTATTTGCTTCCAAATAAAGGATTTGATTTTTATGACCTAACGTCGCAATACCAACATTTTTCAGGTTGTTCATTGTATCTTGAAAACCCACCTGTCCAAAGTCCATTGCATGGTTATTTGCTATATGGAAGACATTAAACCCCACCTGAGAAAATAATTTTGCATAACTAGGTGGAGAACGAAAAGCAAAAACTTGTCCCCGACTGATATCTTTGGAAGTATAGGGATGGTTAGTAAAGGTGCTTTCAAAGTTACCCAGCAAAATATCAGATCCTTGTAAATAGTCTCTCACCGATTTTGGTAACAATTTATCTGGAGACTTCGGCAATCTATAATCAGGAAAGTTAGTTCCCGGAATAATATCACCCACCGCTTTGATACTAACGGTATTTAAAACAATTTTTTCTGACTCTGGCGTAGCTTCTGGTTCAGCAACGGGAGATAACTCAGGTTCAGTGAATGAAGCTGTCGCACCTGATAATGGAAATTGTCCAAAGCGAATAAAAACTCCCATTCCAATACCTAGACAAAAGCAGCCACTAATAAAACAAAACGTCAGTAATTGCGACACTCTTTGACTCGCCATTGTTAACTCCGCACACAATGGCAATAGTCTAGCCTACATCTCAGTATTTCAGTATATATCTAGGATTTATGGGAACAAATTTAACGCAAGTAAAAACAAAAAAATCAAGACATCAGCCTTAAAGCCAAATATATCTCTTGACTGATAACTGTTAAAACGGAGAGGGGGGGATTCGAACCCCCGTTGGGTTTCCCCAAAACGCATTTCGAGTGCGTCACCATCAACCACTCGGACACCTCTCCAGTTATTTATTTAATTTAGGTAAATGCCATTAGACTTCCCGTACTTATCAGCGTTTCATTATTGATGGCTGATATTTTGTCAGTAAGTTTAGCACACACCATAAACCATCATAGCATCCCCAAGGATTTTATAGTTAAGTTAAAACTAAATTATCCCGATGAATCACAGTCTCAGCACCTACATAGCCCAAAATTGTGGAAATTTCCTGAGAATGACAGCCGCGAATCTTTTGCAGTTCATCGCTGCTATAGTTAACTAGACCTCTGGCAATTTCGGTTCCCTGATGGTCGCACAACTGTACTGCTTCTTGAGCGTCAAACTCTCCTGACACTGATTTAATTCCAGCAGCTAATAGAGATTTTCCCGCCTGTGCGATCGCCGCGATCGCCCCTGTATCCAAGTATAATTTTCCCGCCGGGACTAGACCATAAGCGATCCAACGTTTCCGCGCCGAAGTTGGTTCTGGCTGTGGTTGAAAGTGAGTCCCCAGAAGTTCCCCTGCGATAATTTTCTCGATATTCTGCGGAAATCGTCCTTGAGTAATCACGGTACGCACTCCCGCAGCAATAGCAATTCTGGCGGCGGAAATTTTAGTTGACATCCCACCAGTACCCCATTGAGAACCAGAAGAGGTGGTTTGCACTTGTAATTCTGCCAATTCTTTGAGGTTACTTACCAAAGATATGGGCTGTGCATCGGGGACAGAACGGGGATCAGCAGAATATAGCTTGTCTACATCGGTGAGAATAAATAACCAATCGGCTTCAACTAAACTCGCCACCAATGCCGAAAGGGTGTCATTATCGCCAAACTTCAGTTCATCAATTGCTACCGTGTCATTTTCATTAACTACAGGAATTACACCCAGTCTTAGAAGTTCCCGAAAAGTGTTATAAGCATTGAGGTAGCGGCTACGCTGCACCAAGTCGCTACGAGTCAGTAACACTTGAGCGATGGGCTGATTTAATGTAGTAAATAAATCATCATATATCCGCATTAACCGACCCTGCCCCACTGCGGCTACTGCTTGTTTGAGAGCGATCGCTTTGGGGCGTTCAGTTAAGCCTAACCTGGCACAACCCACTCCCACCGCACCAGAGGACACTAAAATCACCCGATGCCCTTGCTGCCTTAAATGGCAAAGTGTTTCTGCTAAGGTGGCGATGGTGGAAAGGGCTAGCTGTCCGGTTTCTGGTTGGGTCAGGCTAGAAGTGCCGATTTTGACAACAATTGTCTTGCTCATTAGTCTTTCGGCTACGCTCAGGGTAAAAATTTGTAAAGCGCCGAGCCTTCTATATGTGAAGACCGACGCTCTACGGGTTTATTTTTATCTATTATCGACTAGGGTCTTTATTTGGCTGACCCCATATTATCAATAATTATGATCCCCGATTTTTGTATCCTATTTACATTCCTTAATTATTTCTTTAGATTTACTTTAATGTTGATTTCTCAAGTTTTGTGAATTTTTGTTTCTTTAGGAGTAATAGTGGCTCCCAATATTTCCGAGAACCAAACTTCAAAATTTCGCACAGGATGAGAGCGCAGGGCTGCATCGGGATCGACAATGGGTTCTACCAAAACGGTGAACATTCCTAAACGATTACCTGCTATGACATCCGTAAATAAGCGATCGCCTACCATTCCTACTTGCTGCGCGGGCAGATTCATCGCCGTGAGGGCGGCTCTAATTTTCCGTCGTGATGGCTTGGCTGCACCTAGATAATAGGGCAAATTGAGCGATCGCGCGATGCCACCAATGCGGGCTTCACTGAGATTATTACTGACTAAACACAAATTTGTAGAACTACGTACTTGCTCTACCCACTGTTGCAGTTCTGGTGAAGCTATCCCTACGGTAAAAGGTACTAGAGTTTCATCGACATCCAACACCAGCCCCTTCAGCCCGTATTGTTGAATAATTTCGGGTGTGAGGTTTAATATAGAACCTTCTAAAATCAAGTCAGGCTGTAAGAGCTTGTTCCAGGTCATAGTCAAATTTAAGACTTAAAATAAAAATTATATAGCAGTCCTAAATAAGTATTAACTTCTCCCCGAACTCAAGCATCTCGCTAGATAGAGGATTCTAATCACAAATAGGATTGCTATAGATGGTTAATTTAAAAATTCTCGATTAAAAATTTAAAAACGTCATATTCTAAATTTCCATTGGGAATTTTTAATTTATTCAACTTCGTTAAAAAGTTGTTCTTCTAACAATGGTTGGACTTTCTTAAATTCCTCAGGGGAAAGTAATTCAGGTTGGCCTGTGGTGGAAATTCGGGCAAAAAACAGCAGAGGATCGAGCGGTGTGTAAACTGCGTATTCTTGATCTGTATCATAGAAACTAGCAAGTAGCTGCAATTGTTCAGGCTCCAAATCTGCCTCTTCATCTTCGATTTCTAAGGTGAAAAGTTCTGACTCTTCCACTGCTGGTAAATCACCCGCCACAGTCAGAGCATAAGCAGTATTCTTGACGATCAGATTTTGTTCAGCTAAGACCGCTTGAGCAGTACCAAAAATTTGGCTAATGACAACATCGTCATCTACCAAAACGGCTTCTTCTTCTTCTTCGTCACCTTGCCAAGCAAAAATTTCTATGGGTGAGTCTACAGGAAGCAGTAAAACATATTCTTGTCCATCGACCGAAAGCGAATGTTCAACATAACATTCGAGGGTTCGCCCTGTGTCATCGGTCAGAGTGATGGAACCTGCATGAGCATGATCATTTTCTTCAGGAAATGGAGAGGGGAACATAGCCGAAATGTGAAATTTTATAAATACCAGCAAATATACAAATTTCTTGCCTGTTTAATGACTAATTTAGTCAAAAAAATAGCTTCCGAAATCGATACAAGTGTTGGTGATTAGCTTTCAGAATATCACGTAAAAAGGTATCAATACTCTCAGGCTAGCACCGATTTATAGAAGTTGCCTCGCCTGGTGTCCAACCATTGTTGCAAAATTATAGATGCTGCCTTCCGGTCAATTAAACCTTTATGGCGTGATGGAGAGCGATTTTCAGCTATTAATAGTTGCTCTGCTTGAAAAGAAGTTAATCGCTCATCTACATATTCCACAGGCAATTGCAGTGCCTTTGCCAGTCTTTTGGCAAATTTCTGCACTTGACGCGCCTGGAATCCTAGAGTCCCATCCATTGAGTAAGGTAAACCAATCACCAGGACTTGCACCTGACGCTCATTCACTAAGGTGCGGATTTGCTGGACATCTCGCTCAAAAGATGTCCGCTCAATGGTGGTCAGTCCTGTAGCAATTAAACCCGTACCATCGCACCCCGCGACACCCATCCGCTTGCGACCAAAATCTAAACCCAATGCTGAAATAAACGGTTGTGGCTGCTCTTGGGGTGTCAAACTAGTTCTCCTGTGTTGTATCTGTGATCTCAGGAATAGGGAATGCTTCCATACTCAAATTTTCACACTTAAAAGCCACAGGTTCTGATTTGGTTGGTGCTGGTCTGTCTGACGCTGGTAGTTGAGTTTTTTGTATCCATGACATCCCACCTGGAATTGGTTTACGAGCCGGTTGCAAACCTTGCAGCACCCCAGTCCACTGAATTCCTTCTAAGGAAACAAATTTAGATTCCCGCAGCTTATGCCAGACTGAACGAGACATCACCAGGGTATGTTCTCTGCGTTTTGCCCCAATGCGTTCTAAATACTCTTCTCGTTCTGCTTGGTAGTCTGATGATGCTAGTTGTAAACCTTGTTGAGGGAAATCTTGAACAATGCGCGCCAGTTGGGAAAGCAACTCTGGGTATAGCCACGTATAAGCAGGGTGAACTGTCAGCGTGGCGACATGAGGAGTTTTACCTTTGCGATCAAGTTGAACTTGGAAATAGCCGATTGCGGCTTTGCGTTGGGGTTCAAACACATAACCACTAACGACTTCTGTTTTGGTTACCCACTGCTTGACAGCATCAGTTAAAGCGCCAAACAAACTGGTTTTAAAGTCACGAGTATTGCGGTCAAAAACCTGACGCACCAAAGGTGGCATTGATGCTGTATCTAACTGATAGAGTAATTGAGCATCCGCATTACTGACAGGGAGAAGATTGGGCAAATCAGGCTCTGCTTGTGCCAATTGAGCGAGTAATTCCGGTTCAATCTCCCAGTAGGTCATTTCTGCTAGACGCTGAAACCCATTTTGGCGATATAGTGCCAGTGCGTCTTTATCATTGACATTAACTTCTAATAGCCAAGTCCGAGCTTCCAAAATCGACTCAAAGCAGTGGCGCAAAAGTTGCGAGCCGACTGCTTGCTTCTCCACAGATGGAGACAGCATAACTCGATCAATCCGCCATGTACTGCGTGTGCGATTGAATGGTGACACTTGCATCATCCCCAAAAGCACTCGCCCTTGCTCTGCTACGTAGGCACAGAAGCGATACTTGAGGGGATTAGGAAACCAACTCAAAAATTTCAGGAATCCATACCAACGGCGTAACCATTGCATCTGGCTGATGGCCAGTTGCGCTTCTTTGGGAGTGAGGTTTGCGAATGAGTCTTGCGTTATTTGTTCAATTCCGTCCAGATCCCGGTATTGGGCTGGCCGGATGACAACGCTGAGGTTTCGAGGAAGTAATGAAGTCATTTTAATTCGAGCTGCCATTTAGCCTTAACTTACTGGGTCAGAGGAAGTGTTGCAATAACCAATCTTAACGGCTTTCCGCTCCTAGCTATTGCTCCCAAAGAGTGATTTTTGTAACTTGATACTAAAAATATGCTAATAAACCAACTAAAATAAAGCAGACCTGATCAGAACAACTTTGATGTTGCCTCAACAGTATCTGCTTTTATTTTATAGAATTTTGATAAAAATTTGTATGTATTATAGCCCTTGCCGGGAAATTAGCTTTTCAAAATTGGCTTGAGTTTGGTGCAGCAATTGCTCTCGGCTATCTTCAAGTGAAAGTGTCTGCTTGAAAGTTGGAACCAGATTGCGGGCTTGTAGAGTCATGTGAAGTTGTAAATGGGCGACATATTCGCTGAAGTCTTCATTTGTTACAGATGCGCCCGTTGAAATATTTGATTCCATTGCCACTGGGTTCTCCTTTCTTAGTTCTCGGCTGTGTCTTCACATCATCAGAACTTATCATATTGTGTGGCTTTGCTTGGTGGATTCGCAATGAAGTTTAATGTTTTGTTGCATTACGGATGTGAAAGCCTTTGTGGTCTTATGGGTGGATCAGGATAAATTTTACTCTTGAATGGATACAGGGGAATTACGGTCGTTTGTTGTATTTTTTTTTAAAGGCTACGGATGACCGAAAATACAAGCGAGTGATTATAGGAATTATTCTTACCATTTTTCAGCCCAATAGACAATTTCTGAGGCTGAACTATCAATGGCTACGCCGTAACTATCGCCATGATTCCATTTGAAGCCGGGTTTACCTCTATCTTTGGCATTTAATACTAATATTTCATAGGTGGGGGGAAATGATTTTTGAGAAGTATCACTGGTGTAAAAGAATGTGGTCGGCACTCCATTGTTCAGATTAACGTGGTCGTTGGTATTACCACCTTTATAATGATATTTAGCAATATTTTGATATTGTGAAAGTAATTTTTGGATTTTTTCTGGTGACTGTTTGAGCCTGACTTGAAAAAAACTCTCTTCTGTTGCCAGTCCAGAATAATAAGCAATACGGACGTTTTCCGACTCATGAGGCAGATCATGAGGAAAATGTTGAATGTAGTCGTTATTAGACCGTAGTTGCTGACGAATTTGTTGATAACGAGATATATCAGTTATAACTTTAATCTCGCTGCTACTGCTAACAGCTTTTTTCAGCAAAAAACTTCCCCCAACAATGCCAAGACTACTTAGGGAAAGTAAAGCTATCATGGCTAATTTGACAAGGTGCGATCGCTTCATTGAGTTGGGTACATCTAAATTTCCTAGTCATATACCCAACTACTAAACACTGCTAACCGAGATATTAAGCAAAACTTTGCGTAATCCGCGTAAACTACAAGGCAATTATAAAATTATTGTAAAGACATGGAAAATGGCAAAAAAACTTCCCAATCTCTACTCCAGTGAAAATAGCTAAAAAATAGATAATAACTGAGTAATAAATATCAAACCCCTGTAGTAGTTTTCAACGTATGATTTTAATAGATTAACGACTTTTTAATCGACAAGACGATCTGGCTGAGTGGGCTAGGTCGCTTTTTATGATTACTACCCGAAAACAGACCCAGCAATCATTCCTGCCAATAAAATAAAACCAATCCCAACATTTTGGCGGAACATTTCACCATAAACAGGGTTGGGTAAGTCTTGCTTTGTTAAACGTAGACACTGCCAACCCCAGCCAATGGTAGCAATTGCTAGACTAACCCAAAAGGCTATGTTTAGCTGAATCAATATACCTAACCAAGCCAGTAAAATCACTGTAGTAGCAAAGAAAATGCCAATAGCTAGAGGGGCGTAATTACCAAAAAATAAAGCGCTGGAATTAACCCCAATGCGTCGATCATCTTCGCGATCGCTCATAGCATAAACTGTATCAAATCCCAATGTCCAAAGAATTGTCGCGCCCCACAATAGCCAAGTTGGCTGAGAAAGGGTCTGTGTTACCGCACTCCAGCTAATCAAAACCGCAAAACCCCAAGCAATGGAAAGTACCAGCTGCGGTATGGGAAATACTCGCTTTGCGCCTGGATAAAGCACAATTATCGGTACAGCTGCCACAGATAACCAGAAACTTAAGGGGTTAAGATAAAAAGCGAGTGCTGCTGCACATACTAGGGAAACAATAGCTACCACAATTCCGACTTTGATAGACAGGGCGCGAGAAGCCAGAGGGCGATCGCGTGTTCTCTCTACTTCCGGATCAATGTTTCTATCCCATAAATCGTTAACCACACAACCCGCCGCACTCGTAGCCAGAGTACCTAAGACAATTACGCCTACTAAAGGTAAAGGCGGTTTTCCAGAGGCTGCTAAAAATACAGCCCAAAGGGCAGGAATCATTAAAATTAACCGTCCTTCTGGTTTATGCCACCGCAAAAGCCGGATAATAGTCAGCGATACAGGTTCCTGTTTGCGTTCGTAAGGATTCAGCATAGAAATCAAGTAATAACTTTAGATAGATGAATTCACACATCTTTACATCTATAGAATAACGTTATTTGATATTTGTAGAAGCATCACCTTGATAAACACTCCGACGCACAACCTTTTTACAGTCCTTCCTTTACTGAGAGAAAACTAGATGCTGAATTTAGTTTCAGCTAGCTGGGAAAGTGTTAGTACTCCACCAGTTAAGCAAAACCGGATTATTGCTGCCATTGACTTGGGAACAAATTCCCTTCACATGGTAGTAGTAAAAATTGACCCAACTTTACCATCGTTTCGGATTATTGCCAAAGAAAAAGAAACTGTCAGACTGGGTAATCGTGATATTGCGACGGGAGAACTGAAACCAGAAATCATTGACAAGGCTATTATCGCCCTCAGACGCTTTCAAGAGGTTGCCAAAACAGCCAATGCGGAAACAATCATTGCTGTAGCCACCAGCGCTGTGCGGGAATCTCCCAATGGTAGAGATTTTTTACACAGAATAGAAGATGAATTAGGTTTAAGCGTTGACTTGATTTCTGGTCAAGAAGAAGCGCGCCGCATCTACTTAGGTGTACTGTCGGGGATGGAATTTAACAACCTACCCCATATCGTGGTTGATATTGGCGGTGGTTCTACAGAGTTAATTTTGGGCGATAGTCAAGAAGCCCGCAGTCTCACCAGTACAAAAGTTGGTGCAGTTAGACTCACTAGCGAGTTAATCACCACCGACCCCATTAGCGATACTGAGTTTCAGTACCTGCAAGCCTATACACGCGGAATGTTAGAACGTTCCGTTGAAAATGTCCTAGCAAATATCGAAATTGGGGAATCTCCTCGTTTAGTGGGAACCTCCGGTACGATTGAAACCCTAGCAACGATTCATGCACGAGAACATTTAGATACTGTTCCTTCAACTCTCAATGGCTACGAGTTCAGCCTGAAGGATTTGCAGAATTGGGTCTATCGCTTGCGGAAAATGACTAACTCAGAAATATCTAATATACCTGGTATGCCAGAGAAGCGGTCAGAAGTGATATTGGCTGGCGCTGTCATCTTACAGGAAGCCATGAGTTTGTTAGGCGTGGAATCCGTGACAGTGTGCGGTCGCGCCCTCCGGGAAGGCGTAATTGTGGACTGGATGCTGGCCCACGGTTTGATTGAAGATAGATTGCGCTACCAAGGTTCGGTGCGTGAACGCAGTGTGCTGAAACAGGCTGATAAGTATCATATTAATTTAGAACATAGCGATCGCGTGGCTTTATTTGCCTTGAGTTTATTTGACCAAACCCAAGGAATCTTACATAACTGGGGAGTTAACGAGCGACAAATGTTATGGGCTGCGGCAATATTACATAATTGCGGGCATTACATTAGCCATTCATCTCACCACAAGCATTCCTACTATCTAGTTCGCAATAGTGAATTACTCGGTTATACCGAAACCGAGATTGAAATCATTGCTAATTTAGCACGTTATCACCGCAAATCACAGCCGAAGAAAAAACATGAAAATTACCGGAACTTGTTGAGTAAACAGCATCGACAAATAGTCAACCAATTGAGTGCGCTGTTGAGATTGGCAGTGGCATTAGATCGGCGACAAATTGGTGCGATCGCCAGCATACAATGTGAATATAATCCTGATAGCCAGGAATTTAAAATGTTGATTTTCCCTTTGCACCCTGATGATGAATGTGCTTTAGAAATTTGGAGTTTAGATTATAAAAAACCAGTGTTTGAAGATGAATTTAAAGTAAAATTGATAGCTAATTTGAAACAGACACCTTTAGCCAGAATATAGTTGAAATAACAGGTTTTGGTGCGTTACACTGTGTTAACGCACCTCCTAATTCCTCTCAAATTTGTCCTACTAAACAACACAATCCTTCTTTGATTAGGGCTGCTGTAGTCCTTGTAATCTAATTTCAGCTTCACTAATTTGTGTTTGGAGTAACTGAAGTCTCACCTCAGCTATTTGCTTTTGCACTTCTAATAGTTCGGTTTCTTTATTAATCCGATTCATTCTAACATTATGTGAGTTAGTGCGTCCTGGTTGAAAAATTAACCCCAGATAAACAGTGAGATTATTAGCATCAAGAGTATTGACTCCCACTGACATATTCAAACCAAAGTCATTTTCTGTGTTAACTGGAGTATTGATAGGATGATCTAATGGATAGATGTTCGGCACATTAAATTCAGTAAAGTTTTCGGCACTATTTTGGTTGGGGATTTGAAAAACATTATTGAAATCTCCATTGACAGTAGAGTCACTGTTATTATTTTGTCCTAACTGTGAAAAAGCAGGTTTATCTACCAGCATTTCTGCAATTAAGAGATTGATAATGGTAGTCGTCAATAAAATTGTGAATTTTCTTAACATGATTTCTATTTCTGTTTACATTTATGTGTCTGTTGACATCATCTCACCGTTAACTGCTGTCAAAATGTAGTAAAAGATTCCAAACACCACTGTTTGAATTTCCTCTTTCCTCGACTCAACCTACTTAAACGAATTTCTTTTTGTAAGTAGAGGTCGATTCCTCTAGAGGTGTGTTTAATCTACAACTATTTAACAGTATTTTTACTTAAGCTTATTTTTTTTGGGAAAATATTTTTGGTTGAATTCATATCTCGATAAACATTATTTTGACTTAATTCTTGTTAATAAAGATACCAGATATTTTGTCAAAACTCAACTACGACTTTCATTTATCTCGTTAACACTCCATATTGAGTCAGTGGTGTTTATTTTTGACACACAATTTATCTCCTGCTAATAGTCATGTAACGGGAGATGAATTGCATATTTAGATAAAAAACTTAAACTATAAATTTTGTATTTGAATATCAGGCAGATAGTTAATATAGTTTTATAAATATATATTAAAGAAGGCTAGGTTTCATTTTTTGTAATTTCAGGTAAAATTATTATGCTTAAGGATTATGTGTTCACTCAACATAAATAATTAAAGTGTTTCTGATATTGCCATTACCTGTATTCTCCTGGCTAATTTGTGTATTGGGGCCAGTTAATTCTACCTTGAAGCCCGATGTGGTCGGAGTATAACTACCTGTAATATCTACAGTATTTTTGCCTTTTTTCAAAAGAGGGGAAATACTAATTTCTGTGCTATTATCTGTGATTTCTGAAATTATTATCCCATTGAGTTTAATGTTTCCTGTTAACCGAGTATTTAGTGTAGAACCACTAACTTTGAGGAAATAGTTTTCTTTGAGTTCATCAATATCTAAATTAATAATAGTTTCTTGTTTGGTTTCCTTTAGTTGAAGAGGATCAGCAAAAACAAAATTCGGTAATAAAGTATACATACTGATGGCTAAAAAACCAGCAAAACAAGTAGCAATTAATATTTTCTTAAAATTTATATTTATTTCCATTTTAAAACTAAATTATTTGGCAGAGGTCTAGCAGTGCTAAACCCCTACTAAATAAACCACTAAATTTACTAGTTTTTAGGGATTAAAATTCTTTGGTGTCCTGACATTAACAGGAATAACTACGCTATTTTGAATAGATGGGCCATTCACACCAGTATTACGCCCATTATTCCTAATGTCGTGACGAACCTCTTGATGCTGTCTCACACGCCCATTATTACTAGTATTCACTTGGACTGCGGTGGAAGAACTGCTATTTCCTGTACAGGATTTTGGACTGTTCATTTCCACATTAGAAGTTTGTCTCGCTGGTGTATTGGACATATTCAGTTGAACACCAACATGGGATGTTACACACTGTGCTATTACGGGTTTAGTAGCAATAGCAGCCACTGTTAAAAACATCCCAAAAGATAAGAAACCAAGATATAAATCTTTATGTTTCATCTAAAATCCCCCATATTCTGACATTAGTGACAAGACACGGAAACTGTACTACTTTGAGTGCTGTGTCTATTATTCCTGCTAACTTGTGTTGTTTCTTGTCTAACAACACTACCTGATTGTTTACAGGTATTTGTGTTTCTTCTCCAGAAATTGTTAACGTGATTAATGGGACGATTTCTATTGGTGTAGCTTCTTGTAGCAGGAATATTTAGCTTTGTATCCCCAGTGTCTATATTCAGATTCCCATGAGAATCTCGATGAATTCTCATGCGCCCTGATCGCATATCGATTTGATTTGCTTGAGCAGCAACGGGTAGAAATAAACTGAGAGAGATTAGAAGTGAGAAAAATTTGTACATGTGCATGGGACATCCCCATCGAGTTAAACGAAAAATCTAGGGTAAAGTTATTTTTTGCGTATAAGCTTTACCCTAATGATTTTAGCAGTCGCACCTCAATTAAAGTTTTCAGACATCTTCAGACATCTTGAAATAAATAACTCCGAGAAGACTGCCAATTATTCCTGATAATTATTAGTGTCTTTTATTTCCGCTACTTCTGTTGTTAAATTTTCCAGTATTTCGAGAGGGTCGTTGGTGTCCTTGATTAATTTGTTGGTTGCTTTGTTCAGCTTGGTTTACACATCTGTTTCCATAACCAAAAGTATCACAACCCTGATCTATGACTTGACCGCTAGCACTGTTACCTCTAGCATTTGAGCGGACATTTTGATTATTTTGTCTTGCACTATTGACACTTGTGTTGTGATCACCAGTGGTAACATTCGTCTGGTTAATAATTTGAGCATTATCAACATTGCTAGATTGGTTACCAACATGCTTACGTCCAGCATTTGCAGGTGTAGAAACAAACGCGATCGCACTTAGTGTTAATACACCAATGACAAACTTATTCATGAAAAGCTCCACAACTATGAACGGTTATCTTACCTAATTAGCTTTGATTAGCTTCAAATATCTGAGTTTTGTAGCTTTTTCCTCAGCTATAAAGACCATAAAAACAATTTGGACAAAAGTCAATGTCTTTTAAAATAACTTAATATTTGATTTCAGTAATAACCACAGTTTTACATATGTAGTTGACTTCTGCAAACCTTGATTTTGTTTGTTAAAAGTCAAGTTCAAATTTATCGGTCAAACCTTAATATGTAGTATTAGTAAACTTTATATATTTAAGAGACATAAGGTATTTTGTATTTCCAGTGAAAAAAATCATCTATCTTAGGAAAGATATTTGGGTGAATTACCGATTATTGACCGCGCCAACTTTCAATTTGGGATGAATGGATTTTTTCATTCTCGCAAGGGACTTCCAAATAAAAAAACGCTCAATCACCTCAGGAAAAAAAATCCCTGAAAGTCTCATAACTCGGTGTCCTCTGTGCCTCTGTGGTGCGTTCATTTGGATCATTACGCTGCGATCGCCTCGTTAACGCCAAGCTCAAATCCTACCCAAGATACTACCAGGACACAAAATTACAGAAGTCGGTAAAATTAGGTAAAGTAATTTTAGCATTTGTTAAACAAAGGCATCAGCAAACTCATGCAACTGAAACTCAGTGCATCTAAATTTCCCTTCGCTCCTTTACTCTTAATCGCCCCGTTTTTCCTGTGGGGAACGGCAATGGTGGCAATGAAAGGAGTCATACCCCACACTACGCCCCTATTTATGGCAGGTGTGCGATTGCTACCAGCTGGGGTGTTAATTTTGATTGCCGCAGTATTGATGGATAAACCCCAGCCAAAGGGTTGGTCAGCATGGCTGTGGATTATTTTATTTGCCTTGATAGATGGGGCTTTATTTCAAGGCTTTTTGGCAGAGGGATTAGTCAGAACTAGTGCTGGCTTAGGGTCTGTGATGATTGACTCTCAACCTTTGGCGGTGGCTTTGTTGTCGTTGTGGTTATTTCAAGAACATATTGGTTTGTGGGGATGGCTGGGATTAGGACTAGGAGTTATAGGCATCAGTTTAATTGGCTTGCCTGATGAGTGGATTTTTCAGTTTTTCGATTCTGGTGTTAGTGTTACACTTGGCAATTGGCAAGATTTGTTTGCCAGTGGTGAATGGTTAATGCTGTTAGCCGCCCTGTCAATGGCTACGGGAACAGTCATGATTCGATTTGTCTGTAGATATGCCGATCAAGTAACAGCTACGGGATGGCACATGATTTTGGGTGGATTGCCGTTGTGGGGAATTTCATCTGTAACAGAATCTCAGCAATGGCAGAATCTGGTCACATCTGAATGGATTGCTTTGGGTTATGCCACAATTTTTGGTAGTGCGATCGCCTATGGATTATTTTTCTACTTTGCTTCTAGCGGTAGCCTGACCAGTCTCAGTTCTCTAACCTTTTTGACTCCCGTTTTTGCCCTATTATTTGGCAATCTCTTTCTCTCGGAAGTTCTTAGTCCTTTGCAATGGGTAGGAGTAGGACTGACTTTAATCAGCATTTATCTCATTAATCAGCGGGATAACTTGGCGGGCGAAAGTGACAAAGTGAGTGTGGCGGCAGAAACTACACAGCAATCACCTGTCTTAGAAGCATCTGCTCGTAAATAAATTAGTAAGTTTAATGTTTTGTTTGTTACTTTCAATCTTAACATTTAGACATCTGGAAGTTATTCTGGAATCGATAACTTCTATAGTACCTTCAGGCTGTTAATGGCAATATGAGGCTATCGCATTCCTCAATTCTAATTTTTACTTGTTTGACTTGCTGGGGTTTTTACCCAAATCGCGCAAGTACGGCAGCATATAACCTAGCATCCCCACAAATTGCACAAGCAAGTTCGACCACCCCTGTCGCCCAGAATGTTCTCACACTTGGGAGTCAAGGGTCATATGTTCAGGTAATGCAAATTCAATTAAAGGATTTAGGATTCTACAATAGTGTTGCAGATGGACTATATGGACAAAATACGCAAAATGCTGTCATTCAGTTTCAAAAATCCCAAAATTTAGAAAGAATAGATGGTGTTGCTGATCATGCAACTAGGCTCAGTTTACAAACAGCTTGGGCAGAAAAAAATCCGTTTGTTCCCGTTGCTCCCGTTGCCGCTGCCCCTTCTTCTGCAACTGCCCCAGAAACTGAACAGCCACAACCAAGCCAGCGAGGATTTATTTGGTGGTCATTGTTAGGTCTGGGAATTCTCGGAAGTATTGGCGCATTTCTGTTTGCGGTGAAATGGTTTACTCAGCTCAAAGTCCAGCCAGAACCGACAACTACCCAATTAAAAGCTTTGAGTCCTGGTGGCGAAAACTTGGTGCAGCGGCCGTTCTCAGATTTGGAAAAGGTATCAGACCCGCAGACGAATCATGTATCTGCCATTAGTCCACAAACAGCCGCGTCAATTACCACGGCAATATCACCACATGAAATGACTTCGCCGCTGACGAAACTCAATATTGTTGATGAACTGATTCATGATTTACGCGGTAGTAATCGCCCGAAGCGGCGCAGGGCTATTTGGGATTTGGGTCAGCAAGGTGACTCACGAGCAATTCAGCCACTAGTAGACTTGATGATTGATGCTGATTCTCAACAACGCAGTTTGATTTTGGCAGCTTTGGCAGAAATTAACTCCCGCGCACTCACACCAATGAACCGTGCTTTGGCAATTTCATTGCAAGATGAAAGTCCACAAGTACGACAAAATGCTATCCGTGACCTGACTCGCGTTTATGACATGATGATTCAAATGAGCCAGATGTTAGTCCACGCGCTGGAAGACCCAGATGTCAATGTACAAACTACGGCAAAGTATGCTCTAACTCAGATGAATAAAATGCGAATTCTACCGGATCAACATAGTCTTCCCAAAGATAATCACGAAGAACCTGGGTAAAAAAACTAAACCTTGTCTACTTTGAGAACTGTAATTCTTAGTCAAGATGGTGAGATTGCTTCCTTACGTCGCAATGACAAAAACTCCATTTTTCATGATGGACAAGGTTTATAAATATTTCAACTGGATTTGGATAACTGTATTTGGGCCTGCTAACAAAAAAGCGGCCTCTCTGAATTTAGGAGGACTGGTGCGAACTTCTGGGTTTCTGGAGAACCCAAAGCCTTCGATGGGCATACCAAGGTTATTACGATTGAGGATTTGGTCTTTATTCTGATCATGGATAACGGCAACAGCATAACTCCCAGCTTGTAAGTTATCAAAAGTAACTTTTAAGGATGTGTCGGCTATTTGGGCGCATTGCCTTTTGAATACGCGATCGCTATTGCTGGGAAATCCTTGACTACTAGCAAATATGCTCACACAAACCTGTCCTTCTGTATTCCTAAATCCATCAATTTCCACGGTGAGATTACCCTGAAAACTTGCCCTAGCACTCGATGTCCAGGTAAAATTTCCTATAACTGCCAGTAACAGCGCACTCAGTCCCAGTTTTTTTATCATCATGTCGTTATTGAAATCAAACAAAATTTGTTGGCACTAAGTACAGTTTGGCATTAATTTGTCACGGCTAACATCTAAATACTCATTTTGAGTTAATTTTTGCCTAGTGGATTGATTTCCGCGCAGCGGTACTAGTCCTTTGCGACTGGTATTTTAATAATGAATTCAGTTCCTTTACCAAATGTAGACACACAGTGTAGTTGTCCACCATGTTTTTCAACCACAATTTGATAACTGATAGATAATCCCAAACCAGTACCTTTCCCGACTGGTTTAGTCGTAAAAAATGGGTCAAATAATCGATTTTTTACATTCTCCGGTATGCCAGTTCCATTATCAGTAATGCGAATTTCTATGCACTTTTTGCTAATGAGTTGAGTGCAAATTTTAATCACTGGATTTGTATGTTTTTTGCCCTTAATCATCAACTCCTCTAAAGCATCTATAGCATTAGATAAAATATTCATAAATACCTGATTGAGTAGACCAGGGTAGCATTCCACTAAAGGAAGTGTTCCGTATTCTTTAACCAGGGTAATGCTCTCACTGATTTTGTGATTTTTCAGGCGACTTTGTAAAATTAGCAGTGTACTATCAATACCTTCATGGATATCAACTGTTTTTTTCTTCGCTTCATCAAGGCGGGAGAAATTTTTTAAAGAGCGTACTATCTGCTCGATGCGATCGCATCCAATTTCCATAGAATTTAGGAGTTTAGGAAGGTCTGCTGTTAAAAAATCTAGGTCGATTTGACCAGATTCAGTTTGAATCTCTGCCACTGGCTGAGGATAATACTGGTGGTATAAACTGATGAGTTTGAGTAGTTTATGGCTGTATTCCTTAGCATGAACCAGATTACCAGAAATAAAATTAACTGGGTTGTTGATTTCGTGGGCTACACCAGCAACTAATTGACCTAAAGCCGCCATTTTTTCATTTTGTAGTAGTCTGCTATAGTTGTGCTGGAGATTATGAAAGCCGGCCTTGGCTACTTTTGATTGTTCCTCTACACGTTGTAGCTGACTCAGTGTTAAAGCATGAATTTTAGTGTTAGCTAATAGTAGCTGATGAAAATCAAGTAATCCATGATTTCCCGATTCAGTTACTACTATAATTGGTTCATAAATAAGTTTAGGCGATCGCGCCAAAGCTTTTTGGGTAGCTTCGACAATGGGCATATCTCCAAGCAGTGTACATAGCTCTGGTCGGAGAAAGTTATAAAGATGTTGGATAGGTCGCTTAGAAAAAAGCCCAAAACTATAGGGGCGACTCATGTGTTCAAAAAATTTCGGTCGCGACAGCATCCCCTCGTAGGAATTGTTTTTGGTCAAAATAATTCCTGGAAGTAAAGGTTCTTGCTGAAAAACTTTAGTCAATTCATTGACTGGGCTTTCTAGAGAAATCTGAATATTCCACAGTGGTAACTCTTGCAAAGTTGACTCTAATCGCAGATTTAACTCATTGGCACTTGTCATGCTACCCATAGCCAGCATAATCGAAATCCTTTGCCATTTCGGTCATATTATTCTACTTTCCGCCCCGAACAACCATTTTGATAGTTGCCCGACAAATTACTACTTCTAGCAATATTGCCATATTTAGTATTCCCAAAATTAGTTTGCAAATTGATCCATTTGGTAATTTTTTATCTGGGGCTGATTAAGTTTTGGTTAAGAGTTTTCACCACTGACCACAAGGTTCTCAAATAAGACTTATCCCAAGGGCATATGAAATACAAATTTACATCTCAGAAAACAGTTTTTTGTTAGTTAAGGCAACAATATTGTTTTTCTCAAGTATAAAAACTCAGTTTTTTGATTTCAATTTATTATACCGGATTAGCTTATTTTTGTATCAAGCAATAAATAATATCTATTTTGGCTCATTGCATACTAAATTATCAAAAAAGTCAAGTATAAATTATACTGGAATCAAATTTATATATAATTTATGCGCTATAGTTTTTATTTCTAACTGCTAACGATTAATTGCCTCATCTTGGTCTATCTGTACTTTTGAATCCTAGTAAAGTATTTTTTATGCAATCTAAAATATTACCTCCACCCCTGCAACCCGGTGATTTATTGAGAGTAATTGCTCCTAGTGGTGCGCTGCGAGAATTTGAAGCATTTGGAAGGAGTGTAGAAATATGGCGATCGCGCGGTTATCGAGTCGAGATTATGCCAAAATTAGCTGACAAATGGGGTTATTTAGCCCAAAAAGACGAGTTTCGTCGTCAACAGCTAACCACAGCCTGGTCAGATCCAGATTGTCGTGGTATTCTCTGCACCAGGGGAGGATTTGGTAGCACCCGCATTTTGGAAAATTGGACTTGGGACATCAACTCAGCACCACCAAAATGGCTGATTGGGTTTTCTGACATTACAGCTTTGTTATGGAGTCTTTACACAGCAGGTATTACTAGCGTTCATGCTCCTGTTCTGACGACTTTAGCAGATGAAACAGATTGGTCGATTCAGCGATTATTCGATTTTTTAGAAGGTCGCCCAATCCCTCCTCTGGTGGGTTGGGGTTGGGGTGGTGGGATTGCTACTGGTCTTTTACTTCCAGGTAATCTCACGGTAACAACTCATCTTTTAGCTACGTCTATAATTCCAAATCTGGATCATATTATTTTGGCATGGGAGGATGTTCAAGAAGCACCCTACCGCATTGACCGAATGTTGACACAATGGCGTTTGAGTGGTGTTTTATCAAAAGTCCGTGGTATTGCATTAGGAAGTTTTACTAAATGCGAACCACCGCCAAATGTATCTAGTTTCAGTGTGGAAGAAGTCCTACGCGATCGCCTGGGTGATTTAGGCATTCCCATTGTATCCGATTTACCCTTTGGTCATGACAGCCCCAATGCAGCTTTACCAGTGGGTGTATTAGCCACATTGGATGCAGACCAAGGGACTTTGAGTATTAGTCATTAGTCATTAGTCATTAGTCATTGGTCATTAGTCATTGGTCATTGGTCATTAGTCATTGGTCATTGGTCATTGGTCATTATTGATTATTCATTTTTCATTAGTCATTGTACAATATTCAAATTACAATATAAATAATTCAATATAAAAA
>REBL01000197.1 GCA_007692755.1 Nodularia sp. (in: cyanobacteria)
AATAATATCTACATTATTAGTAATACATTTAAATATTCTTACAGGCAGCAATGAAAAAGCAAGTACATGATGGAGATTCCTCATTAAATAACATTTCATCTAATCAGGTTAATACCAAACAGCAAAATCAAGCGGCTTGGAAAAAGACAGCGGCTTCTTTATCACTGGTACTGCTGGGATCAGGCATGACATTCGCCGGTGGTTATTTGGCTGGAAATCCTCAGCCGATATCTCCTCAGCAGATATCTGAGAGGACATCAAACCTAGCAGTGAGTCGAGTCAATGCTGCTTCTCCATTACCAAGTGCTACAGGTTCCAACTTTGTGACCCAGGTAGTGCAGAAAGTTGGCCCAGCCGTGGTGCGGATTGAAGCTTCTCGAACTGTTACCAGTCGGTTACCTGCTGCATTTAATGATCCATTTTTTCGCCAATTCTTTGGATCTCAGCTACCAGAACAACAAAGTCGAGTAGAACGAGGTACTGGTTCTGGTTTTATCATCAGTCAGGATGGTCGTATTCTCACCAATGCCCATGTCGTGGCGGGTGCAGAGACAGTGAGAGTCATACTCAAAGATGGGCGTAGCTTTGAAGGTAAGGTGATGGGGCGGGACGAATTAACAGATGTCGCCGTAGTAAAAATTGAGTCCAATAATCTGCCAACTGTAGAAGTGGGGAACTCAGACCAATTGCAAGCAGGAGAATGGGCGATCGCTATTGGTAATCCTTTAGGATTAGATAATACAGTTACTACAGGAATCATCAGCGCCACCGGTCGCAGTAGTAATCAAATTGGCGCACCTGATAAGCGAGTTGAATTTATTCAAACCGATGCAGCCATTAATCCTGGTAACTCCGGCGGTCCTTTGCTAAATGCTCGTGGTCAGGTAATTGGGATGAATACAGCTATTATCCAAAGAGCGCAAGGACTGGGTTTTGCCATTCCCATCAACACAGCTCAACGGATTTCTGACCAACTAATTGCTACTGGTAAAGCGCAGCATTCCTATCTGGGAATTCAAATGGTACAGTTAACACCTCAAATCAGGGAAAGTCTGAACTCAGACCCCAATAGTCCTGTGAAGGTGAATGAAGATAAAGGTGTCTTAATTATGCGCGTGATGCCCAACTCACCCGCAGCTCAAGCCGGCTTACGTGTAGGGGATGTCATCCAACAGCTTAACGGTGAATCAGTCACAGAAGCCAGCAGTATCCAAAAAGCCGTAGAAAATGCTCAAGTTGGGGGAAATGTCAACTTAGGATTGCGGCGCAATGGGCAGAATATTAACTTAGCTGTGCGAACTGGTGCATTACCGACTCAACAAGTGCAGTAACTGAGGCATCCCCAATGTGTAAATTTCCCGCAGACTCCCAGTCTGTGGCTACACAAGGGACGCTTCTTTATACAGGGTGTATTTAACTTCCGAGTAAATACCGTAAACCCAAGAGTAATAAAAAAATGCCATACAACTTCTTGAGGATTTCACTGCTAATAAATGGTTGATTAGCAAATAACGCTCCAAACAAATTACCAATTATTAGGCCAACAGCGATAATTGCCGCGTATTTAATATTTATGTTGCCGTTACGATAGTATACTACTGCGCCTAAAATACCAATTGGCAAAATTTGGGCAGCAATAGAAGTGCCAGTGGCAAACTTCTGATCCAAACCAACTAACAACACCATTGCTGGGACCATAATTGCACCACCACCCAAACCAAACATCCCACCAGTCAGACCAGCAACCAAACCAATGCTCAACATTTGAATAACTATATTAGACATATTTATGATTATTTATAAACTTATTTGATGCGAAAGTATGGATTTGGGTAGCATCCCGTGAACACCTTTTTGGGGACTATTCACAACTTGAGTAATATGAAAATTTACAGCTAAACTACACAAAATATAAGCATCTTCCGCCGACAAATTTGTATAACGTTCTAGAAGAGCAATCATATTTTTTAAAGCCAGTTCTAAGGCTGTATCTAAACTGGGAGCAAAACCCATTGTGATTATATCAGTAGGTGTTTCAGCTATAGGTGTTGTGAGTTGTAAATCCTTACGCAGGGTGAGCTTGATTCTACCATTCATAGAAGTTTCAATGGCGGTGACATTAACTTCTCCATCTCCCTGGGCTGAATGTCCATCACCAATAGAAAATAATCCACCGGGAACAAAGACAGGCAAAAATAACCGTGAACCTGCTTGGAGTTCACGGTTGTCAATATTACCACCATAACTACCAGGTGGAATGGAAGTGCGGGAATTTTCTGGGGTGGCGACACCAAGGATACCAAAAAAGGGTCTGAGGGGAATTTTGATGCCGCTATGGGCGGGAAACTCGGCGATATTGTTGGCTAAATCCAGGGGAATAAATCTCAGCCCAGGTTGAGTAAACTGCTGTGGTAATGCTCCCCAGCCTGTACGAATGGCATTAAAGCCTACTGGTAAACTCGGTGCGATCGCTTGTAATTCTATCTCCAAAACGTCACCTGGTTCGGCATCTCGCACATAAATTGGCCCCGTTAGTAAATGCGGTCCGCCAGCAATTTTATGTTCTGATGCGAGATTTTGGCAGATGTCCAGAAATTCCGGTGTGAGAAACTCTGGTGGTGCTTTGTCGTAAACGTAATAACCAGTGTAAGTTTCCACGTCTATGGTATCGCCAGAATCAATCGTCAGGACTGGTTTAAGTCGGTCAGAAAAACCACCAAGATGTACAGTTTCTCTCGTGGCTTTCAAAATGTGATGATTCATTTAAGCATTTGGATGGTTTTATGTGTTAATGTTTACAGTATAAAGGCATATCTATATTAATTTTATTCATTAAACAAACTGGAAATTAAAACTAGGAAATATTTTATCTTTTTTAAGATTTGTTTCGCCTTGTTTCCAGGCTGATGATCTCGATGGACAGGTTACCGGAAAAGTTATACAATTTGACTGATGGTAGTAATTTTACCTATTGCTCAATCAGCCCAACCATAGTAAAGATTTTCTGGTGATTAAACCGGATTTCGGCAGCATTCTATTACTATAAGAAAGTCTTTAGTCAGGAACAGCAAACAAATGGATGTCAAGCTGATTTTATTGGGATTAACAGTTCTATTCACTGTGGCGTGCCTGTTCTTTGGCACTAAAAATGGATATTATGATTCAGACAACTATCACGGTAATGGATCTGCACATTAAAAAGGCAAAATCAGCAAGAGGCAAACTCATTTCCACCCAAAGATGAGAGTTTCTTGTTAACCAAATTTACCGAACTGGCTTGAGTTCGGTCTCAGCGTCCTCCCCCATTAAAAATTTGCTTTCTCAGGGTGTAGGGGCGCAAAATCAAACTTGCCCCTAAGTCAAAAAACCAAGATTCAGAATAATTCTTGGGTTTTGAGGTATTTCGATGATGATTAGGTTAGAGGGGAGGAAAGCATGAGGGATAATCTGTCGCCATCCTCTGGCGTTGATGCTGAGGAGGCGGCTAGTGAATTAAACTGTTTGCCCTATAGTGTCCAGCATCATGATGAGGGTGTGTGTTTATTAGTACGGATGGGACCACACCGGATTCTTCTAGATTGTGGATTGAGGGAAACTTCATCATTGCTGACCTCGTTGGCTAAGTCCCCAATGCCAGCAGATTTGGTTTTGGTCAGTCATGCCCACCCAGACCACGCCAGAGGGTTGCTAGACCTACATCAGGCTTTCCCACTCTTACCTATCTATGCCAGCGAGGTAACGAGTAAGTTACTGCCGCTGAATTGGCTAGACCAAGATCCCCAAGAAATTCCTCAGCTTTGTCATGCTTTGCCGTTGCGATCGCCTGTAGAAATCCTAGAAGGTCTGGTAGTGGAATTATTTCCCGCCGGACATCTCCCAGGGGCAGTAGCAATTTTACTCACTTATACTACAGCAGAGCGTGCTTACAAGCTACTGTATACAGGGGATTTTTTCTTATCTAACTCGCGGCTAGTCGAAGGTTTGCGTTTAGAAGAGTTGCGAGGATTAGAGTTAAATGTACTGATTATTGAAGGCACTTATGGCACATCTCGCCATCCCCACCGCCGCAATCAAGAAAATCAACTAGCGGAACGGATTAATCGCGCGATCGCCGACCGTTGTTCTGTGCTACTCCCCACACCCGCTTTAGGTTTGGGTCAAGAATTGTTGATGCTGTTACGTTCTCACCACCACTTCACAGGACGAGACTTAGATATTTGGGTTGATGGTGCTGTCGCCACTGGTTGCGATGCTTACCTGGAACTACTGCCCCATTTACCGCCATCAGTGCAGAACTTCGCCCGCCATCAACCTCTGTTTTGGGATGAGCGAGTGCGTCCGCGAGTCCGGCGTTTGCAGCCAGAACATCGGGCTACAGTCGGTAAATTTCCTTGTATTGTCCTGACAGACTCCACAGCTGATTTAAACCAATACTGCCAAAACGAAACAGGCCCTTGGGTGATTTTGTTACCCGAAAAAATTGATATAAAAGTTAATTCCAAATATTCAGCAACTACTACAGACGAAAGTTATCTTCTCGCCCAGCATAGTGACGGCCCTGGAACTACTCAGCTCATTCATAATTTGCGTCCCCAGCACGTCGTTTTTGTCCACGGTTCCCCGGCATACTTAGCAGATTTAACTAGCTTAGAGGAACTCCAAAACCGTTATCACGTCCATTCTCCCTCTGCTGGCACTTTAGTAGAACTGCCAATAGGTGAGACATTTTTACAACCAGCACCCCCGGAAACAAATTATGAAGGGGAACTCACAGAGTTAGGAACAGTGATCACAGTCACCTTACCCGATGCGATTACACATGACCCACGTTGGCGACAGTTTGCCGATACTGGTTTAATTGAAGCTCGTTGGCAAGGTGAAGAACTAGTATTGCGGGGATTGTCTCCCAGAGAACTGCTGCACCAAAATGGCGATCGCTATACCTGGTCTGATTTAGACTGTTGTGGTACTTGCCGATACCAAAGAGGTCAACGGTGTTGGAATCCCGTTTCCCCGTTACATAACTTCAAAGTAACTCTTGAGGGTTACTGTCCTGCTTTTGAACGCTTATCCAATCCTGAAAACCAAATTTAAATCATTCTCTTGTAGAGACGCTGAATTGCGTCTCTACTGAGGTTAATCGAGTCTCTACTCAGGATTTGAATCGGGTGAATTGTTCCGGATACGCTCTGATTCTGGACAATCTTCCGTCATCAGAAATTCTGCATTACCGCGTGGCACTGAGGCTAACTTTTGGGTTACAGAGCCGATGCTTTCCAAACGAACCATTTCCTCCCAGGCACAAACTTCGTCTTCCTCGTCTGTTTCATAGCGTAGAGTCACTAAATCCCCCTCTATGTCGAGGATGCGGGCGCGTTCAATCCAGCGTTGCTGGTCCCGCAAGAATACACATACCTCGCGCCCGTCGCAACACAGTTGATAAATCTTGCGGTGTAGCATGTACTGCTTCTACCTTTTTAAACAACGTAGTTAAACCTGTGAAATTTGGGTTTTACCCCATTTAGATACACCTTTGAGAAATCAGTTCCGCAGTTTAGCATCACTGGTTGTCATGATTCTACCCATAGACTTGCTTGTTTTTGCCAAAATCTAAAGAAATTTGAAGTCATAAACTCACAGTTACTTCAGCTGTTGAACGAAATTCCCTTGGGGAGGTTCAGCGAATGTCTACCTTAAAGAAGTTACACAATTCACTCATTCTCCTCACCAGTTTAATCTTTGCTGGTGAGTATTGCCGGGATTGCGTCAAAAAAATACTCCGAATCAAGCGTTGATCGCGGATGTTTGATTTGCTTACGTGTAGTTTTTGGCATTGCTGGGAATTTTGGGAATTCTGCTTTATTTTTATCCCTATGTATTTGATCTTAACTCATTCTCCTGCCGACCTTAATGCTTTTCTATCACAATCGGCAAAGAGTTTTGAGTTTACGCACTGAAAGTTTGAAGCTGGTTGTGCGTATTACAAGAAATTTCCCTGTAGAATGGGACAATACGGTGGCAGACTCACCTAACTTTAGATTGTCTGAGGAATTCTATTGGCAGTTGCGAGGATGATTCTCTTTTAACTTTACCTGTGCTAACTGCTTCATACAAAGTTGAAAGGATTGCCAAATCCTCGGAACCATAGCATTTAGTCGCCAGGACTTGGTGAAGTAGACCCTCAGATTCGACACTAAGATATCCAGTTTGGAAAGCAGATTCAACGAGTGTGCGAATCATGTTGATTAGGGTGCAGCGAGAATTTTCATACTCCTATTGTGGAATATTTTTTTCTTTTTTTCATTGATATGAAACAGTAATTGATGGTGATTTTCGCGACTTCTTTTTGTGATTTGAATCACAGGATTTGTGAAGAAACTAATTTTTTAGGTGAAAATCTGTTACTTATTTTATACGGTTACGTTTACAAAGCTCAGGGAAACTCCAGACAATTTATTCAATCTTCTGGAAGTTCAACTCTATTGACGACGGCAAAAAGGTGTAAATCTTCCCATAAGCCTGGACAACATTAAAACAATTGGATTAAAACAATTCCACCAATATCTTAAGTCCATGACCTACAAAGGCGACGGAGTGAGTTTAGAGGTAGAGGAATATTGGACTGACATCAAAACACTCTGTATCTAGTACGACAAACATTTATACTAAATTACTGAAAAAACTGGCGAAAGTCTTCATCTTTGTGACTCAGTTGCACCCAGTCTAAATTTAAAGACAAAAATCGTTGTACTAAGCGATCGCACGCAGGGCGTTCAGTGGCATAATGTCCGGCATCAATTAAAATCAGATCGCGATCGCGGCTTTCCTGAAATTGATGGAACTTACAATCAGAAGTTAAATAAGCTTGAGCATTCGTTTTGACTACCGCCGAAATATAACTAGCGCCCGAACCGCCCAACACAGCCACGCGGGAAATTTTCTGTTGTAAGTCAGCCGTTGGGGAAAACAGCAAATTAGGTGCAGCGAGTCGGGTTTGGATTGTAGCGAGTAATTCTTGTAGACTCAGGGATGGCTGTAGTAAACCCACACGCCCATAGCCTAATCCAGCTTGTGTCGGTACGATAGGAGTTGTTGACTGCAAATTTAAAATTTGCGCCAAAACGTCAGCCGTACCATCCTGTACCTGATCAAAATTAGTGTGGGCGCTGTAAATGCCAATATTATGGGTAAAAGCCAATCTGGCCATTTCCGCGATCGCATCGCCACTAGATAAAGACTTGGGAGGATTAAAAATCAATGGATGATGAGCAAAAATTAGATTAGCATTGAGAGCGATCGCTTCTTCCATCACAGCCAAAGTAGGTGTCAAACAAACCAACACTCGCGCCCGCAACTGCAACACCCCCGGCTCAATTTGCCAACCGCAATTATCCCAACTTTCACACCA
>REBL01000134.1 GCA_007692755.1 Nodularia sp. (in: cyanobacteria)
TTTCTCGTTTAGATTTGCTGGTATGTCGTAATACACTGATGTATTTTAATTCTGAGACTCAGGGGCGAATTATGGCTCGGTTTCATTTTGCTCTCAATGATACCGGGTATCTTTTTTTGGGTAAGGCGGAGATGCTGTTGACACATTCTAATTTATTCACCCCCGTAGATTTAAAAAATCGCATATTTAACAAAGTCTCAGTAACTAATTTACGCGATCGCCTGCTAGTTATGGCGAATACAGTCGAGGAAGAATCTAGCCATCGATTAAATCAGCATATGCGACTGCGAGAAATGGCTTTCGATTCGGCATCCATCGCCCAAATTGTAGTGGATATCAATGGTACACTGGTACTGATGAATTCCCAAGCTCGGACTGTGTTTGGTCTTTCACCCAAAGATTTAGCTCGTCCTTTTCAGGATTTAGAACTTTCCTATCGACCCATAGAACTGCGATCGCTCATCGAACAGGCTTATGCGGAACGTCGTCCTATCACCCTGACAAATGTAGAGCGCTATTTTTCCAATGCAGAAATGCAATATTTGGATGTGCGAATCATACCTTTGATAGATGTTGACAATTCCCTAATAGGTGTAAGTATTGCTTTTCATGATGTGACTCGTTTTATTCAACTCCAAGAAGCGTTGCAACGCTCTCGACAAGAATTAGAGACTACGAATGAAGAACTTCAGTCTACTAATGAAGAATTAGAGACTACGAATGAAGAACTTCAGTCTACTAATGAAGAATTGGAGACTACGAATGAAGAACTTCAGTCTACTAATGAAGAATTGGAGACAATGAACGAAGAACTTCAGTCTACCAATGAAGAATTGCAAACAATTAATAACGAACTTAGCGAACGCACGACAGAACTCAACCGGACTAATATTTTCCTGGTGTGCATTCTCAAAAGTCTCCAAACCGGAATCGTCGTGATTGATAAAAGTTTTAATATCTTAGTTTGGAATTACATGGTAGAGGATTTATGGGGGTTAAGAACAGAGGAAGTATTGGGAACGTCTTTATTTAGTCTAGATATTGGTTTGCCCCTGGAGCAACTGCGATCGCCTATCCGCGATTCCCTGTCTGGGAAACAACAGTTCCAAGAAATGATTTTAGATGCTACCAATCGCCGGGGTAGACAAATAAAATGTTATCTGGCTATTACTCCCTTGTTTGGCACAGAAATGGAAGGAGCTGTGTTGATGATGACAGACGTAGAGCGAGTCAAAAGTATGATTTCCAGCCAAAAAATTGCCCAAAGGCGACAGCAACAGGAATAGGAGAAGACCATGATCAGGGAAAATTTAGAACAAGCGATCGCCGGGGCGCATCAGCGACTGGAAAATTTATCTGCGCGTGCTAGTCAATTAGGAGAGCCGAATGCTTCTATGGAACTATTGCAAGAAGCGATCACCGAAACGGCAATTTCTTTAGAAGAGCTTCATGTATTGGCTGAAGAGCTAACACAACAAAATCAGGAATTAGTCGCTACCCGTCATCTTGTAGAAGCAGAACGCCAGTGTTACCAGGATTTATTCAATTTTGCCCCCGATGGATATTTAGTGACTGATGTGACTGGGGTGATTCAAGAAGCTAACTATGCTGCGGCTAAGTTACTGAATGTCCGCCAGTCTTACTTGATTGGTAAACCCTTAGCTGTGTTTATACATCAGAAAGAACTGCCAAAATTTCGCCAAATCATTTTGGAATTGCGGTTGCAACAACAGCAACGGACAGAAGAGTTCCGGTTATTCCACAATGAAGGTAAGATAGACTTTCCGGCTGAAGTCACGGTCGCCCTGACTGAAGGTAATTCTGAGGGGAAAAGAGAGGGCTTGAGATGGCTATTTCGGGATATTAGCGATCGCATCCAAGCACAACAAAAAATCTGCGAACAGGCGGGTCTGCTAGATATTACCACAGATGCAATTCTGGTGAGAGATTTGCATAACCAAATTTTATATTGGAATAAAGGTGCAGAAAATATTTATGGCTGGCGCGCCGGGGAAGTTATCGGCAGAAATACCTGGGAAATCTTATATCCAGAAAATTCACCTCAACTTACAGTAGCATTGGAAACTGTTTTAAAGCATGGTTCCTGGATTGGGGAGTTACACAAAATCACCAGGAATGGTAAGCCCGTGATTATTCATAGCCGTTGGACAATCATGTATGATGCCGCAGGTTTACCCAAATCCATCATGAGTGTTGATACGGATATTACTGAGAAAAAACAACTAGAAACACAGCTTCAGCGCGCCCAACAATGGGAAAGTCTCGGTACTCTCACGAATGCGATCGCTCATGACCTCGACAATATCCTTTCGCCGATGATGACAGTGGCGCAACTTTTGCCCCTCAAGCATCCCCAGTTGAGTGAAAGTTCGTTACAGATGCTGAAGTTATTGGAAAATAATACCAGACGGGGGACTGATTTAGTTCAGCAAATTCAGTCATTTACGAGGGATTTTTCCGAAAAAGATGTAATGGTGTCAGTTTCACATCTGACGAAAGATGTTGAGCAGACAATCAAAGGCATATTTCCTCAATCTATTGAAATTGACACAGATATACCTTCAGATATAGGAATGGTTCAGGGAGAGCAAACCCAACTGCATCAAGTATTGATCAACTTATTAATCAATGCTCGTGATGCCATGCCTGAAGGTGGTAAGCTGCAAATTTCTGGGCATAAAGCCTTAATTGATCAAAATTATCTGAAAACGCATATCAGCGCCAAGGTTGGTGACTACGTAGTGATTACAGTTAGTGATACCGGAGTTGGCATGGCTCCAGAAATCATTGATCATATTTTTAAACCATTTTTTACTACCAAACAAAAGGGTAAATTTACTGGGTTAGGTTTATCTACAGTGATGGGAATTATCAACAGCTATGGTGGTTTTGTGGAAGTATCCAGTCAAGTAGGAGTTGGTAGCCAATTCCATGTTTACCTGCCCACTAGTGAAAGTGGCACTCTCCCTATAGTAGATCAGATCAAACTGCCCACAGGCAATGGAGAATTAATCTTAGTTGTAGATAACGAAGCGGCAATTACGCAAATTACTAAAACCACATTAGAAATTCACAACTACAGGGTATTAATTGCCCAAAATGGAATTGAAGCCCTGACCCTTTATACTCAGCACCAGCAGGACATTAAACTGGTATTGATGGATATGATGATGCCATCAATGACTGGGGGAACCACCATTCGTACCTTGCAAATCATCAACCCGCAGGTACAAATTATTGCTATGAGTGGATTGGCTTCCGGTGAGGCTTTAGCACAAGCCACTGTCACGGGAATTCAAATATTTTTAGCAAAACCTTTTACCGCGGATGAATTATTAAATTCCATACATGATGTACTTGTGGAGAGGACTGCATCGGATTAGCTAAGTCGGCGAGAAAAATTCAATGTACATGAAGATACACAATTTATGAAGTGAATTTTTGGTGATTTGAGGTTAAAAAAGAAACATGAATTTAATTAAACCGATCACCAATTGGTTAGAAACCCGTGCCATTGCCCCTGCATATGCCGGGTGGGTATTAGCAGGAATTGCAATTTGTTTTTTTGGAGCCGCCGTGAATACGATGGCGGGCTGGCTGTATGCGATTAGTGGTATCAGTTTTGCACTTTTAGGTATAGCAGCTTTTTTACCACCGCGATCGCTTGTGGGTTTAGTTGTTAAACGTCGCCCCATGCAACCTGTATCCGCAGGCGATGAGTTGACAGTGGAATTAGAAATCTGCAATCAGACCCAGCACCCTGTTAGCTTGTTGCAAGTCGAAGATATATTACCATTTGTCTTAGGAAAACCAGTCAAAACCGCTATTGAGACAATTAACAGCCAAAGCAGTTACCGTTGGGTATACTATCAACCAACTCCGCAACGGGGTGTCTATCGCTGGCACACAGTCGAATTGGCTAGTGGTGCGCCTTTAGGATTGTTTTGGTGTCGCCGTCAGCGTGAGTGTGCGGCTACCGCCATTGTCTATCCAACTGTATTACCTTTAGCTAGCTGCCCCCTAGTGGATGAAATGGGGCAAGAAGAGAGCAAAAGAGGTGATCCCCGTGGTAGACCTTTGCAGACAGCTACAGCGGGGTTAGTGCGATCGCTACGTCCATACCGCGTTGGCGATCCCACTCGTCTGATCCACTGGCGCACAAGCGCCCGTTACGGGGAATTACGAGTGCGAGAGTTAGAAGTAGTTACAGGTGGACAAGAGATAATTATTGCCCTTGACAGTGCCGGAAATTGGGAAGCAGATAACTTTGAACAAGCAGTAATTGCCGCAGCATCTTTGTATTTTTATGCCCAGCGACAGCAGATGCAAGTGCAATTATGGACAGCATCGACAGGTTTAGTAAAAGGGGAGCGTGTGGTTTTAGAAACTTTAGCAGCAACGAGATATCAAGAAGAGATTAGCACGAGCCATCTTCAGAGCAATGCCTTAATTTGGCTAACTCAAAATTCCTCAAGTCTCACTTCCCTAGCAAAAGGCAGTCGTTGGGTATTGTGGCAAAATCTCACCTCACCAACAGAAGAGGCGGTAGTTAATTGGGATTACCCAGGACTTCTGGTGCAGAAAGAACAAGAATTGCAACTGCAACTGCAAAAATCGTTACATTCATCATGAACATCAAAATTTCCCCGAATGTTCACAAGTTAACCGCTGATTTTTTTTATCCCAGCAGTAAAGACTATACAAGCCTTTGAGCAAATTCAAATCAATTCGATTTACTCAGATTGGGGAAATCTCCCCAGTAATAGCCCCTTGACACTCCTCAGCCTAAAGGCATGAGGATTCTTGCTTCATCCGTCCGAACTAGAAACCTGAATATAAAATATTCAAATCTCCCCGTTTGGATACGTCCACAAGCATACACGGACTGCCCGACCGCGTTTGAAACGATTTCTTGAATTTTTGCTTTACTCCCACATTTATACAAGATTGAGGATTTTTACTACCAGGCTTGGAGGCTCAGGAGTCGTCCGCTTGACCTACTTCGTTTTTTATGTGTGCGCTTTACCGCTAAAAACATGATATCACCAAAGCCGTCCTAGAAGGCTTGTACTGAGCTTGCCGAAGTGACGGGGCTTTAAACCCAAATTTTCGGTAAGGCTGAGGTACAATGCAAAGAAATATTTAAATTATGAGCGCTGATCCAAATATGATCTCATCAGAAAATAACACAACATCCACCGATAAAAGCCTTGAGGCCATGCGGCATTTTTCCGAACAGTACGCTAAACGCACAGGAACATACTTTTGTTCGGAACCTTCTGTCACCGCAGTCGTAATTGAAGGACTCGCAAAACATAAAGACGATTTAGGCGCGCCATTGTGTCCCTGTCGCCACTACGAAGACAAAGAAGCTGAAGTTCATGCTACATATTGGAACTGTCCCTGCGTACCCATGAGAGAACGTAAGGAGTGCCACTGTATGCTGTTTCTCACCCCAGATAACGAGTTTGCGGGAGACAAACAAGACATTAGTCTAGAAGCCATCAAAGAAGTCCGAGACAGCATGGGATGAGTGAAATTATCCCCCAAGAGTTTTGGCAAGGGGTAGAACAGTTTAATTCAGGACAATTTTACGCCTGTCATGACACTTTAGAGGCTTTGTGGATAGAAGCCAGCGAACCAGAAAAAACCTTTTATCAAGGCATTCTCCAAATTGCTGTGGCACTGTATCATTTAGGTAATGGTAACTGGCGAGGTGCAGTCATTTTACTGGGAGAAGGCAGCAATCGCTTGCGACGTTACCCATCTGTTTACAGCAGCATTGATGTAGACGAGTTGTTGAGTCAGAGTGCAGCATTGTTGTCAGAATTACAACAAATGGGAGCAGAAAAGTTTAGTGCTGGTGACTTGGGTGATAGTCAGGCTTTGCCTAAGCCAATAATTGTGCTAATTAACGAGTAAAACTACCCCCCTCATGGACTCGTTCCCAGCCTGGGCTGGGAATGCAGGCTGCGGGGTTACTTTCCCAAAGGTATTGAGACCAATTTTGGATAATTTATGTTTTGGGATTCCGTGGAAGAGTTGAGGAATGCTATGAATGTAGATATGGGCGAAACTTTGAGGATCGACACAGCGTCAATATTCCCAGCGATTATCCCAAGTTACTCCAGAATGTATCTTTTATATCTGGACAAACAAATTGAGATCATCAGTATACAAGCTAATATCCTAAATTCGTAATTAAAATTATGATCTCCTGTTATCAATTACCAATATCACAAATGCGTCGCTTGGGATTAGCCTTACTGCTACCAGCTGCACTCTTGGGTACATTCACATTGCCGACTCATGTACAGACTGCTACTGCACAAGCATCTGGGGAAAGCACTCCCCTGACTATCAGTGCTGATATGCAAGAATATAACGCCAATACTCAAGTAGCCACAGCTCGCGGTAATGTACAGATGTTGTATCCGGCTCGTCAGATTAAAGCTACAGCTGCTCAAGCCCAATTTTTTAGCAAGGAACGCCGCATTGATTTGAGTGGTGGTGTGTATATCTTGCAGCAGGGAGTCAATAGTATCCGGGCGGAGAAAGTGACTTATCTGATTGACGAAGGCCGTTTTGTGGCTTTACCTCAATCCAACCGTCAGGTAGAGTCAACCTATATGCTGAGTGATACGGAAGTAGGCGGACAATCTAATTAGCATCAATTACCACCACAGGCGCGAATCGTGAAAATTGTTTTAGAAAATATTCACAAATCTTACGGTAAGCGAAATATCGTCAATCGCGTCAACCTCTCTATTTCTCAAGGTGAAGTCGTCGGTTTACTAGGCCCCAATGGTGCGGGTAAAACGACGACCTTTTATATTGCGACAGGCTTAGAAAAACCCAATCAAGGAAAAGTCTGGCTTGATAGTATGGAAATAACTGGAATGCCTATGCATAAAAGAGCGCAATTAGGCATTGGTTATTTAGCTCAAGAAGCAAGTGTTTTTCGCCAACTCTCAGTACAGGATAATATTCTCTTGGTGCTAGAGCAAACTAATGTACCGCGATGGGAGTGGTCAAGACGAATGCAAGCTTTACTACAGGAGTTTCGTTTGGAAAAAGTAGCCCATAGTAAAGGAATTCAACTTTCTGGTGGGGAACGACGGCGGACAGAATTAGCTAGGGCTTTAGCGGCGGGAAGAGAAGGCCCGAAATTCTTACTTTTGGATGAACCATTTGCTGGAGTTGATCCGATTGCTGTTTCCGAGATTCAGCAAATTGTCGCACAACTAAGCGATCGCGGTATGGGGATCTTGATTACAGACCACAATGTTCGCGAAACCTTAGCCATTACAGACCGCGCCTATATTATGCGTGAGGGACAAATTCTCGCTTTTGGTAATCCCGAAGAACTCTATAATAATCCCTTGGTACGGCAATACTATTTGGGAGATAGCTTTCAAGCTTAAATTAGTAATTGATCATTTCAGTGCTTATTTTTATCGATTAAAACTTATTTTGATTGCTGACGGGGCGTTACTGAAAATCATTGCCCGTGCTTTGCTTCCCTGGGGATGTCCATACTTAATTTTGCTCGTTTCTTATGATGTCAAAGAAGCTCAGTTCTTTATATAGCCTGAATTCGCTGTTGCCTGTTACGATTATGGATCGCTACCTGACCAACGAATTGGTAGCACCATTTTTATTTGGTGTGGGAGCATTTTCATCACTCGGTGTCACTATTGATGCTGTGTTTGAACTAGTGCGGCGAATTGTCGAGTCTGGATTGCCAATCAGCATTGCAATTCAGGTTTTCTTGTTAAAGTTCCCCAATTTTATTGTCTTAGCCTTCCCCATGTCTACGCTGTTGGCTACTTTGATGACTTATAGTCGTCTTTCGAGCGAGAGCGAACTAATTGCTATGCGTGGCTGTGGGGTAAGTGTCTATCGCATGGTGCTAACGGCTGTGATGTTGAGTCTGGTGGTCACAGGGATGACATTTGTCTTTAATGAACAAATAGCGCCAGCTGCAAATTACCAAGCAACAATAACCCTGGAGAAAGCTCTCAAGTCAGACACTCCCACTTTTCAGCAGTCTAATATCTTCTATCCCGAATACCGAGACATTGAACAGCCAGATGGTAGCAAAAACAGAATACTGGCACGTTTATTTTATGCTGACCAGTTTGATGGTAAGCAGATGAAGGGTTTAACAATTATCGACCGCACCACAGAAGGGTTAAACCAAATTGTGGTATCAGAATCTGCCCGGTGGAATGCTTCTGATAACGTTTGGGATTTTTATAACGGTACTGTCTATTTAGTCGCTCCTGACCGCTCCTATCGCAATATTTTACGGTTTGAACACCAACAACTGCAACTGCCTCGGACACCATTAAATTTAGCGGAGAGAAGCCGAGACTATGGTGAAATGAATATTGCCGAGTCTTTAGAACAATTAGAAATAGAACGTATCGGTGGCGACAGGCAAAAAATTCGCAAACTGCAAGTACGTATCCAACAAAAATTTTCTTTGCCATTTGTCTGTGTAGTCTTTGGCTTGGTCGGTGCAGCTATGGGAAGTAGACCCCAGCGTAGCGGAAAAGGCACAAGTTTTGGTGTGAGTGTGATTGTAATTTTTACGTATTATTTAATTTTCTTTATTAGTGGTGCAATGGGACAAGCAGGGGTTTTCTCTCCCTTTTTGGGAGCTTGGTTACCCAATTTCCTGTTTTTAGGAATCGGTTTATTCTTATTGATGCGGGTAGCTGAACGATAATATGTCTAAAATCAGATCGACAAATGGTTAACTATAATCCATGAAAGGCTAAAGTGAAATTAGCCTCTAAAACGCTGTAACTTTTTGTCCTATATAATACATAGTTATGCCACAACGTCATTATCCCCCCGCTTATTTACGTTATCTCAAAGCCAGATTGCTGAATTTAGGCAGACCTAGTTTTTGGGTAACAGCAATTTTTTTATCTGTGATTGGGCTGGTAATTCGGGAATACTGGTCTAATCCAAATATGTTTAGCTACAACCAAAACGAAGAAGTTACTTCCCTCCAGTCTGATAATTCTCCTCTTTCAGCAGAAGATAGAGCCATTGCCGCAGATATTGATAATTTACCAGCTTTGTTTCAGGATTTTGAACCGGGAAATCTGCCGCTAACAGCTGATATTCCTGCTGAAACATCTGTGGCTAATAATAACGACAATTTACTCAACGAAGTTAATAAACAACAGTCTTCTAACAGTTCGGGAATAAGCACATTTAATAGTAATACCCAATCTCCAGGAAAGAATCCCTTTATTGCAGAAGCTGAAAGTTTATTGCAGTCGGGAGCCTTTAATATTGGTAATCAGTCGTCAAATAGCAGCTCTTTAGCAGATTTATCTCAATCAACAAGAACAGCAGTAACACCTTTTATGTCGGGTATTGGTTTTAATCAAACCGACAATAATCAAAATACTAACTCAATGAGTTTCTCACAACCACCACTTAACCAATCCAGCAACCAAAGTTTGCCTACTTTAAATGGTGAAACGGCAAATCAAATCAATTCTTTCGGACAAACGTCTTCTGGTGGAGTCATGCAGACCCCGCCTAACAACGGTTTACCCAGCCAAAATTTTTCACCTAGCACCGGGTTAAATGCTGCGACTGGTATTCAACCAAATGTAGCTGTACCAAATAACCAACCGCCAACCTCGTTGAATAACGTCAATGGCATCCAGGGATTACCTAGCCCAGTACAGCCAATAACCGCGGTATCACCTGCTACATCTGGGATACAAACTGGTGTCCAAACTGGTATGGAAACTAATACTGCACCCTTGTCTATCCAGCCTCCAAGTCCAAATAATGTTGCACCTATGTCCCCGGTGGTAGCTGATCAAAATGGTAATTTAATGTGGCGATCGCCTAGTCAACAAATGGAGTCTAATTCCTTAGATTCTCGTCAGATACCAGGACAGAATACAGGTAGAGTTCAAAACAATAATTTTGATTTGTCCAATTTTGAATTTTAGGATGAGGGGATATAGGGAAGCAATGATTATTTCACCTCATCCCCCTCATTCCTCAATCAATATACGTGAGTTTTGCAGTCAAAAGAACTACAGTTTTAACACCCAAGCATATTTATAGAACTGCTCAACTGTGCCTCAGAAACCCAAGTACCGTGGAAGCCATAGGGTACTCTTTGGGGAATTATTACCCGTGCTACAGGTTCGGCGGTGACATCTTGGGCATTTACTACCACCAGTTCTGAAGTTTCAGAAGCCTGATCGTAAACAAAAGTCACCAGCCAGCCATCATCTTCATCTGTAGCACCAACATTTGGGGCAAACACAGCTTCGCCGCCATAACGTCCTAGACCAAATTCATGGGTTTGGGATTTGCTATTACTCAGATCGTATTTAATTAAACCGTCAAATAGTGGTAGGGAACCTTTACCCATTCTCCCAGCATAACCGTATCGTGTTTGTTGCCCCACGAGGTTTTCATTAATGCGGGGAAATTCTGCTGCTACATCGTCTAGCATTTCTTCGCGCACTTTCCCTGTGCTGAGGTTAAATCGCCAACGATGTAAACGGGGAATATCTGCATCTGCATCGGTTTGGGAATCATCAGCTTTCAAAACTGTGGTTGAACTCATGCGACAGGCGATGAGGACTACTTCGTCTGCATCTTCGTAGGCATTGAGGGTATGGAAGACGTAGCAAGGGGAACTTTCAAACCACCGGATATTACTGTTGTCGCCATGACGTGGGATAATGCCAAAGCGACTGGGGCGATCGCTCTCAAACATCATTGGCGGTTCTCCCCGTTCTGCTCTGGCTAGGCTGAATGTCAGGGGCAAATCCATAAATATTGTATAATTTTCCGTGATGGCAAAATCATGCATCATCACTCCCATTGGTAGGTCAATTGGCACTGTCTGCACTATTTCACCTGCGGCTGAAACTATGCTGTATTTCAGGTATGGTGGGGTAAATGAGTAACCAAAAAACATCATTTCACCATTGTTTGGGTCTACCTTGGGATGGGCTGTAAAGGCAGAAACTAGCTGGTCATTGTAAGTGTACTCACCAATTGTATTTAAATCAGGAAGCTTGATAGTGTGAGGCGCACCGCCTTCATTGAGTGCTAACATCTGACCAGCGTGCCAAACTAAGGCTGTATTGGCAGTGTTTTTGTATCCACCATGAGGATTATCCATTTGCGGCGGTTCCAATAACCCCGACCAGACGGCTTTACCTGCGGCTTGTTCTATTTTCCATCCTTTGGTTCGTATATAGCGATTGCAATAAGTGGCTTGACCGTTACTAATCCTCACACCGTGCAACATTCCATCACCGTCAAACCAATGATACTGTCCAATAGGTGACCATTGGGGATTGGGGCCATTGCGGACAAACATCCCCGATAGGTTGGCGGGTAACTCACCTATGACTTTGAGAGGATCGGTGGTGATTTCTTCCCGGACAGGTGCAAAGTTGTGATTGAGGTAAGGATTCGTTTCTGTGATTGTCATTTTTTAAATTGTGTGAGCAAGTAATTTAATAATATTAGCAATCGTCTTAATTGTGCTTGGCAATACAGATTTACTTTTGAAGTTTAATGTAACACCATATTGTTTTACTGAGTATGATTTGCGTGGGGATAATATCGAATTAAATCATCAACTATTGTTTTATGCTTCCTGTTATTGAAACAATTTTCCTGCGTCAAATGGCTGCGGGCGATCGCCTATTTGTCGAAGTTTGCCGCTAGTAGCAAAAGAAAAAAATATTATGCGATCGCAGACAGGATGATTCAATCTAGCCTTGAATTAGGTAGGAATATTCAGACTAGAGACATTCTGTATCAAATTATCAGTTTTCATCAAGAAAAAAAATACTCACGGTGATTGATATCTGTGCGGCAGAAAATCAATTGGTGTATAATATTTTCACAAATCAAGCTGTAAATCCATGTGAGTTTGTCTGGGGAATTATGCAATGAATTATATTTTATACTGAGAAGGATATAAACGAAAATAATACATAATAAATTATGATCACAGAGTAGCAATCCACATCTGATACTTCCTGATATTTCTAGGTACACCCCTAATAGATTAAACTTGTATAAAGGCAGTTCCTCAAAATGCCAAGGTTAAATTATGTTTGTTGCGTATCTGAGACAAGAATCAATTCATCTGATCTGTAATATATGACGGTGGAGCTAAAGGTGACTAGTATTGATAATAACATCTTCTCTTTTTCAGGAGAAGCATCTATCCCCCAGGCTCCTCCTGAATTTAAATCAGGTTTTGTCGGCATTATTGGTCGCCCAAATGTCGGTAAATCTACTTTGATGAATCAATTAGTAGGGCAAAAAATTGCGATCACATCTTCCGTAGCACAAACTACACGCAATCGTTTACGAGGGATTTTAACTACGCCAGAGGCACAGTTAATTTTTGTAGATACACCAGGAATTCATAAACCCCATCATCAATTGGGGGAAGTGTTGGTCAGAAATGCTAAAAATGCGATTAATGCCGTAGATGTGGTACTGTTTGTGGTCGATGGATCAGTCGCTTGTGGTGCAGGCGATCGCTTTATTGTCGATTTGCTGACACGGACGGAAACTCCAGTAATTTTGGGTTTGAATAAAATTGACCAACAACCCTCAAATTCTCAGCTAATTGATGATAGTTACCGAGCTGTGGCTGAAGCCCAAAACTGGCCGATAGTTAAATTTTCCGCCCAAACCAGCGACGGATTACCCGAACTGCAAGAGTTATTAATTGAAGGTTTAGAAACTGGGCCGTTTTACTATCCCCCCGACTTGGTAACCGACCAACCGGAACGTTTTATCATGGGTGAATTGATTCGCGAACAAATTTTACTATTGACTCGTGAAGAAGTTCCTCATTCAGTGGCGATCGCTATTGATAGAGTCGATGAAGCGCCCACCATTACCCGTATACTTGCAACCATACACGTAGAACGAGATTCCCAAAAAGGTATTCTCATTGGTAAAGGTGGCTCAATGCTCAAAGCTATCGGTAGCGAAGCCCGCGAACAAATTCAAAAGCTGATTGCTGGTAAAGTTTACCTAGAGTTGTTCGTAAAAGTGCAACCAAAATGGCGACAATCACGCATGACTTTAGCAGAGTTAGGCTATCGAGTAGAAGAGTAGATGCTCATTGGTCATCTTTGCGAAAGTAGAGACGTTCCATGGAACGTCTCTACAAAGGTTTCTGAATCTATACCCAAATTTTCACCACCCGACCCTTGAGTTCTTGTCCTAGCCAGGGTGTATTACTAGAAAGTGTATGAAGATTTTTCTTTTCCACTTTCCATATCTCCTGGGGGTCAAATAAGGTGAGTTCTGCTTTTTGATCAGGACTAATTGCACTCGGTTTCTGTTGCAAACATATTGCTGGTTGGGTGCTTAGAGCCTTCCATAATTCTAAAGCTGTAAATTTCCCAGTTTCTACGAGATTCTGCCATAGCAGGGGTAATGCTAACTCGAAACCAATTGCTCCCGCAGGCGATTCAGCAAAGGCTTGGACTTTCTCTTCATAGCTATAAGGCGCATGATCAATGGCGATCGCATCTATCACACCTGCTCTTACCCCTGCACGTAAAGCCTCGACATCACTGGCATTCCCTAAAGGCGGAGCTAAATTCAGGCTAGTATTATAACTCTTTATTGCTTTAGTGTCAAGTAATAAATGCATCCAAGTTGTGCTGGCGGTGATCGGTAAACCCGCAGCTTTTGCTGAGGCGATCAGTTCCACACTCCGCGCCGTAGAGACGCGCATGATATGTACTGGCGTACCTGTGGCTGCTACTAATTCTAACAAAGAAGCGATCGCGGTAGTTTCGGCACTGGCTGGGATTGGTGGTAAACCCAAACGCAGGGCTGGCGTTCCTTCGCGGATCACTCCATTAGCAGATAATAGGCGATCGCATGGCCAAAATGCTACAGGTTTCCCGAAAGGTTGGAGATACTCCAGAACCCGCCGCACAAACCCTAAATTTTCCCAAGGTTTACCATCTGTAAAACCAACAACTCCCGCAGCCGCTAATTCTGCTAATTCTGTTAATTGCTTCCCAGCCAAATCCAGAGTCATCGCCCCCCAGACATGAAGATGAGGCATATTCCCCATTTCCCCACTCCTCTGCTGCAACTGGGCCACAATCGCCGGATGATCAATAGCTGGAGATGTATCGGGTAAAATGCTAACTCTAGTAAAACCACCAGCCGCAGCACCTTGTAATAGAGATGACAGGGTTTCTCGTTCTTCAAATCCTGGTTCGCTGGAGTGACTATATAAATCTACTAATCCAGTACCGAGAACTAATCCCCGACAATCTTTAATTTGAGTATCAGAATTAATATCAGAAATTTGTGGAGCGACGGCTTGAATTTTACCATCAGCTATGAGAACATCGGCTATTTGGTCAGTTTCTAACCCTGGATTAATTACCCTTACTTGTTGTAGCAGTTCCGTCATACAATTTTGGATTTTAGATTTTGGATTTTAGATTGATTCCACAGATAAATCTGAGGGCTGGGATCACGAAGAAAGTATTAGACATCTCCGACAATTAAATATGTGTTTCCTAGAACCTTTGTAGAGACGTTCCATGGAACGTCTCTACATTTTTTTTCGGAGATGTCTATTGGTTATATAATTTGAAATTCTTATTTATAACCACAGATGAACACAGATAAATTATCGGTATTTATTTATGTGTATCTGTGGTTTGATTTTCATTTTTGCCAGAGGTTGATGACTTTTTTACAAAGCCCCAGCAGCAGTTTGATCGAGTACGCCTCCACTCAAATGACTAGTAATGTTCATTGCTTGTAGTACGGGTAAACCATTTAATCCTGATGGGTAATCGATGACGCTAACAGCACCATTCCCTTGGCGGAAATTCCAGAAGTTTTCTGTTGGCAAACCCAGAACATGACACAGCAAAGTTTTGTTAGTAGCATCGTGAGCCACTATTAATCCAGTTTTGAGTTGATTTGTTAATGCCGCTTGCACAATTAATTGCCAAGCTGCCACACTACGCTCCCAAACCTGCTGTAAGTTTTCCCCTTCCGGCATTTGTACTTCTGCTGGTACGAGTCGCCAGCGCTGCAAATCTCCGGGAAATTCTTCTTCTATCTCTTTTTCTAGTTTTCCTTCCCAAAGTCCGTGACTGATTTCTCTTAAGCCATCTTGTAATTCTAAATTTACACTAGGATGGTGACGTAATATCAGTTCTGCTGTTTCTTTAGGACGCAACATGGAACTACTAATAGCAAAGTCAATTTCTACATCTTGCAGAAATTTCCCTGCTGTTTGTGCCTGTTCTCTACCATGATCATTCAGGGGAATATCAATTTGTCCTTGAAATCTGGTTTGGCGATTCCATTCGGTTTCACCATGACGTACCAACAACAATCGCACTCCCTGATGATTCGGTCGCAAGGAGGGAAAAACCTCTCCCATGTGTTGCGTCTGATTCATCGATTCCAGTTGGACTGGTTCACCTAAACCACCAGCAAAATTCAGGACACTAATGCCACAGTTAGATTGCTGTATGCAATGGTAGCGGCTAGGGGGAATACCCAAGGCTGTACTAATCAGGGCGCGATTAATGCCGTTATGCCCCACGATCAGGATAGTTTCACCTGGATGGCGTGACAAAATTTCTTGCCAAAACAACCGCGCTTGTTGATAGATAGCCAGGACAGGAAAGTGTTCTCTTGTTCCTTCTCCATCCTTAACCGACATCCGCAGTTCATGGGGAAGTTCTTTCCAGATGCGGTAGTCTTCGGTAAACTTTTCCTTGACATCAGCACTGAGCATTTCTGCCCACGCAGGCAAATCAATTTCCATTAACTGATCGGAAATTTGCGGCGCAACAGACTTTGTAGAATCAGTTGTCAACTCACTGTAGATAATATCGGCTGTTTTTTTAGCTCGCTGGAGAGGACTGCTATAAATAGCACTGAATGGAATATTGCTGAGGGCTTTTCCTACTTTACTGGCATCAGCACAACCTTTTTCTGTTAACCTTGACACGTCGGTGCGTCCCTGGATTCGCCGCTCGGTATTATAGCTGCTTTGTCCGTGGCGCACGATGATGACACGAGTCATCTGTTTTGCCCTCCTATATCTAAAGGACTAATTCTACAACGATTGCAGCAGCTTACTTCAGACAGTTGAAAAATACATGATAAATATTGGAGGTTTCAATTGAAGGCGAGGGGAATTTTTGACAGCGTTCGGAAATTGGATTGAAAGAAATTTAACAATTTGGCAGAGAGATTCAGACTTAGGGCTGAATCGAGTTTTTGTCAGGTAATGTAGGCTTGAGTTTTGGGCTGATAATCTTTTAAGAACTTGTATCAATAATGTTGACTCATTCTACAATTCTGTCACTGCTGCTGATTTCTGCAACTGGCTACTCAATACCCAATCAATTCTTAGACCGAGGTTCAGGTAGGTTAGAAACTGGACCCACTGCTAATTTAGTTATGGCTTCTAACCTCAATTCTTACCAATGGAAAAATCGCCTTTTATTGGTGTTTGCACCTTCGGAAAATAGTGCTGACTACCAAAGACAAATGCAACTATTAAAAGGTCAAGAAGCTGGTTTTCCAGAGAGAGATTTATTATTAATCGAAGTATTTACAAAAGGCTCAAGTCGTGCAGCAGGTAAGACCATTGATGAGGCTGATGTGGCCAGGATTAGAAGACAATTTAACATTGACCCCCAAGAGTTCCAGACAGTTCTTGTTGGTAAAGATGGTAGATCAAAGCGACGTGACCAGAACCCTGTCCAAGCAGAGGTGATTTTTCAAGAAATTGATGCTATGCCGATGCGTCAAAGAGAAATGCAAATACGCTCTTAAGATGTTGGTTCCTGATTGAATATCTCTGGTATTTCTGCACCTGCTATAGCGCTATCGCTAGGATCAGGTTGAGAAAAGCCATCTAAGGCATCTTTGATAAATCCGGCTATGGGGACAGCAATTAATAATCCCAATAATCCGCCAATATAGGTTCCTAGCAATAAAGCAACTAATACCCATATTGGCCTTAGTCCTGTAAATCTACCTAAAAGACGAGGTGCGATCGCTTGATCAATTAACTGGTCAGTGACCACAGCTACAGCTAAAACTTTGACTGCCAACCAAAAATTGTGTGATGCTATGATTAAAGTAATTAAACTAATACTAGCAATATCACCAAAGGGAATTAAACTAAATAGCCCCACTCCCAAACCAAATATTAAACCAAACTGGACTTGAAAAACTAAGAATATAGCTGTGAGTAAAAATCCCATCAGTGATGCCAAAGTTACCTGACCAAGCAAGTAATTTTGGAAATTTTGTTGAAGCGATCGCTGTACTTTCTCAGTAAAACTCCAAGGCAATTTTTTAAATATACCTGCCCAAATTCTTGGTCCATCCAATAAAATATAAAAAGTCAATACCACTGTAATTAAAATATCAGAAACACTATCAATCGTTTCTAGAATAATACTGAAAAGTTTATCAGTGAGATTCTCTAATTCATCTGGTAGACGTTCGGTAAATTGACTGATAATCTGACTGAAATTAATTTTTAAACCGTGGCTAATAGCCCAGTTATCGAGCAATTGGATTTTCTGCTCACTAATATCAATCCATTGCGGCAGTAATTTAACCATTTCATTGAATTGTGGTAAAATAATGGGTAACAGAGTTATTCCCAAAACGGTGAAAATTACCAAAGCAGATATCAATACTAGGGCGATCGCATAGTTCCGTTTAACACCAGCTTTTTGGAAAAACGCCACAGGATAATTTAAAACAAAAGCCAGCAGCGTAGCCAATATAAAAATTGTCACCAGGGCTTGAAAAGACTTTACAAAGAGAAATATTAGCCAAAAATTGAGAAATACTAGAGGAAATAACAGCGTTACTATTAACCATTTAAGCAATTCTTTCAGCGAAATAGACATAAATAATATGATTAATTAATTTAACATTATACCTTTTCAAGGTGTATTTACTAACTAAAATTGACAACCTGGAAAAATACAGAAAAATGAATTAGCCGATATGTGTAATAGTGTGACAAGACTAAAATAGTACATGATAATTTTCTTGTGGAAGAGGCATACTATGGCTAACGCCACGCTACGCGGTAAGCGCAGCTATGCCGTAGGCTTTACGACAAGCTCAGTACAAGTCTTGCCTTTTCTGGGCGGGCGAGAAGCCCGCAGTATCTTAATATCGTGATTCAAGCTAAACTTCACCTTCCTTAAAAGCTAAAAACTGCTCCTGACTAATTCTACCTACCTGATAAAGGGTGTCTGTAATTTCCGAAAGAGTGAAAACAGAATGACCGCGATAACCATTTTCTAACAATCTAGATTGCACACCATTTTCATGATCAATCAACACCACAATATCCTGAATATTCAATCCTGCTGATTTTAACTTCTCAGCACCTTCCATCACACTTTTACCAGTGATCAGAATATCATCAACCACCACCACAGTTTCACCAGGATAAAAATTACCCTCAATTAACCTCCGAGTTCCGTGTGCTTTGACCTCTTTACGGGGATAAATCATTGGACAATGGAGACGCAAAGATAAACCAGTAGCAGTTGGTAAAGAACCGTAAGGAATACCAGCTAACCGATCAAAATTCAGAGACTTCAAAATCTCCTCATAAGCAATGAGAACTTGATTAAAAACTTGGGGATTAGAAATTATTTTTCGTAAATCGATGTAATAAGGAAAAGTCGCTCCCGATGCTTGTACAAAGCTGCCAAACATAATACAACCAATATCATAAAGTTGTAAAATCAAATCTTCTTGGGGGTGCTGACTGGAAACAGCAACATCAGGTAGCCACACAGCACAAGTAGAAGCATCAAGAACAATTTTAGTTTTCGCTTGATGAATTTCTGCACGTAAAGCCTGAATATTTTCAGCTAACTTTGGTTGACTCAACATATCTTGAGGAACAGGAATCAATAACCCATCACCATTAGCACTCAAGCCAGCTGCTAAAATTTCCTTGAAATTACTTCCCTCCGCCCAAATACTCCGCGCCATAATCATCCTCTCAGGCGCAATTGCCCGAATTAGCGCCAAAACTTCAGGATTTATCGTACCTACTTCTAACCCCAATTGTTCTGGAGTTCCCCAATTTTTTGACTCCTTAACCACCTGCAAATAAAGAGGCGATTCATGGGTGGGATATTGTTGTAAAGCTTCTGCACCTACATTAGAAGTACAACATAAAATAAATACCGCTTTCTCAGGGTAAACTAAAAACGGTGCTACATGATCTTGACCTGTATAAGGACTGAGAGTAATGGCATCGATATTCCATTCTGTAAATACCGCACGCGCAAAAACTGTACTAGTATTTAAGTCACTATGTTTAGCATCTAAAATAATCGGGATATGGCTGGGAATAGCCGCTAAAGTTTTTTGCAGTAGTTCTAAACCCGGAACTCCCAAAGCTTCATAAAATCCTAATGTTGGCTTATAGGCACAGACAAAATCAGCCGTTTCAGTAATAATAAATTGTAACCAATTATGCAAATCAGAGATAACATCCTGAGAATTATAATGCGCTGGCATCATCTCTGGATTGGGATCAAGTCCGACAAAAAGTAAGCTTTGATTTTGTGATATACTACCCTGTAATTTATCAAAGAAGTTCATTTCTATTATTACCTAAATTAGGATATTTTCTGATTTAAAAGTCTTAAAGTCCTGCAAACCAGTCATAGCCCTGGTCTTCCCAGTAGCCCTTAAACGGAGATAAACTACTCAAAAGCGAGATTTTCGTCACCCACTTACTTTGCTTATAACCAAGTTTAACCGGCGAAGCTAAACGTAAGGGCGCACCATTATCAACTGGTAAAACCGCACCATTTTTCTCATAAGCTAACAAAGTTTGAGGATGTAAAGCTGAAGCGATATCCCAACTTTCATAATAACCATCAGCCGATTTAAAATAAGCAAACTGGACATTAGCTTGAGGTTCAGCAAGAGCGATAATTTCTCGGAGACAGACACCACCCCACTGCACTATAGCCGCCCAACCTTCTACACAAACATGGCGAATAATCATAGAAGTTAGGGGTAAAGCTTGAATTTCAGCCAAGCTGAGGCTAAGAGGGTTATTAACTTCACCATCAATGATTAAACGATATTTATCTGGATCAATAATTGGCGTATTTCTGAAGGTATTAATGATTAATTCCTCTGGTTTCACTTGACTCAGTGCAAACTCTGGTATAGGCTTTTGGGGTTGAAATATTAATTGTCCAACTTTGCGATTTAGTGGTTCAGAAAGTGGCCCTACTATATCTTCAAATGCTTGTGTACCACAGCCACCAAGAAGTAAACTTATGCTAGATAATCCCGAAATTTTCAGAAATTGACGACGCTGGATGTAATGGAGATTCATATATTTTTTGCTAAGTGAATAAAATAGGTGAAACAAAATTTATGCTCCATCTCCTTACTAAGGTTACGGTGTACACACAAGTCCAAAAACCTTTTATTTGGGTAGGGTGCGTTATGGACTTTAGTCCTAACGCACCGATAATCTAGAATGGTGCGTTGCGCTACGCGACAACACACCCTACAAAACATAATTTTGACTGACTGAATCATTTGTGTGTATACGCTAGCCTTAGTAAGGAGAGGGTTGGAGTGAGGTTTCTGGTGAATTGCTAAAAGCGTGAAATAATATTGATTCACGTAATTTACCAAAACATGGATTCAGTAAGTTTAGATCCTCCGGCTTTTTTCCCTAATAATGAGTGAACTATTGTAAATAGAATTACCATTGGCACTGAGGAAAAATGAACGATTCGTAGTGCTTGCCAATCGCCAAACATCTCTACAATCCAGGGAAATTGGGCGGGTTTATACATACCTATTCCTGTAAGTAATGCTAACAATAAAATCGGAATGATTGCTGTATATATTATCCGATGCCAAGCATAAGTTAAACGCTGGGGATTTTGAGTTTTTTGTAATGCTTTGAGGTCTTTAACACTAACAAATCTATGTCGCCAGCGTCGGGTAATTAAGACATAAATTCCATACCACAGCAGATTGAGTGAGAATAACCACATAGCCGCAAAGTGCCAGTGTCTACCTCCGGCTAACCAACCTCCTAATGTGAATATGGGGGGAATGTGTAAACCAGCACGTCCACCAAATACAGGGTTGGCATTGTAAATTTGTAGCCCACTGGTGAGCATGAGAAACAGGCTAATGATATTAACAGAGTGGAAAATCTTCGCCCCTATGGCTTGCATAGGTAATTTTCCTTTGGGAGAGGGAAGGTTTGCAGTCATTGATTAATTAAATATAAATTTAACCTATCTTGATTTTCTCATCCTACGCTTGGGTGAAGAAAATTGGAATTTAATTGAGTGGAAAATCTTCGCGATGCTATCCTAGCAGCAGGTTACTTAAAAACTGATCATCATTCTCAGTCGCCTCTTTTTTGTAAGTTTGTAGTTTTGTGGTGAAAAAAATAATAAGATTAACCACTAAGACACCAAGATACCAAGTTTCAAGAGGTGAGATAACCGTTGGAAAGACTATTAAGGATAGCCAGAATAATTGATGTCTGTACTGAACGCCTTGGCAAATTGACCAGTTGGCTGGTGCTAGTCATGGTCATTCTTGGTGTATGGAATGTTTCAGGACGATACCTGGGGCGGTTTATTGGCATTAATTTAACTTCTAACGCTTACATAGAAGCCCAGTGGTATATTTTTGATTTAATTTTCTTGTTGGGTGCGGGCTACACCTTAAAGCAGAATGAACACGTCCGGGTGGATGTGTTTTACAGTAGTTGGCCGCCTCGGCGCAAAGCATTGGCAGACTTGCTGGGGACAGTGTTATTCCTAATTCCATTCTGTCTCATGGTAATATTTTTTTCTTGGGATACCGTCTTGGCTTCGTGGCAAATTCTGGAAACATCGCCAGATCCTGATGGTTTACCCCGCTACCCGATCAAAACCATGATTATTGTCTCCTTTGTGTTGTTGATTTTCCAGGGAATTTCTCAGGTAATTAAAAATTTGGCAATTCTTCAAGGCAGACTAGAACCCCAGGAGGAAAATCATGACACTGGATTATGAATGGCTGGGGCCAGTGATGTTTGCCGGGGCGTTAGTGATGCTATCGCTGGGATATCCTGTAGCCTTTTCTCTGGGTGGGGTGTCAATTTTATTTGGCATAGTGGGCATATCACTCGGTGTATTTGACCCGGTGTTTCTCACTGCCATGCCACAGCGCATTTTTGGCATCATGGCCAATTACACTTTGTTAGCTATCCCTTATTTTATCTTCATGGGGTCAATGCTGGAGAAATCCGGGATAGCTGAGAATTTGTTGGAAACAATGGGGATTGTGTTGGGACGCTTACGTGGCGGACTAGCTTTAGCTGTGGTGTTGGTGGGGGCGCTGTTGGCTGCAACTACTGGTGTGGTAGCCGCAACCGTGGTGGCTATGGGTTTAATTTCCCTGCCGATTATGCTGCGCTATGGATATAACAAAGAATTTGCTACTGGTGTAATTGCGGCATCTGGTACTTTGGGGCAAATTATCCCGCCGAGTGTCGTCTTGGTGGTACTGGGCGATCAGTTGGGCATTTCCGTTGGTGATTTATTTCTCGGTTCCCTAATTCCCGGTTTGATGATGTCGGGTGCATTTGCCCTTCATGTGCTGATTGTGGCATTTTTAAAGCCCGATTTAGCCCCGGCTTTACCTGCTGAGGTGCGAGAAATTGGCGGCAAAGCTTTGGGAAAACGAATCATTCAGGTGATGCTGCCGCCGTTGATTCTGATTTTACTGGTATTGGGAAGTATCTTTTTTGGCTTTGCTACACCGACAGAGGCGGGGGCTGTGGGTTGTGCTGGTGCGATCGCCCTGGCTGCTGCCAACCGTAAACTTACTTTAGAATCTCTGCGTCGGGTTTGTGATACCACATTAAAAATCACCAGCATGGTGCTGTTTATTCTGTTGGGTTCCACAGCCTTTAGTTTAGTATTTCGGGGATTGAATGGCGATCAATTTATGTTCGATGTCCTCGCCAATCTTCCCGGCGGTACAATCGGCTTTTTGATTGTCAGCATGGCAACGGTATTTCTTCTGGGCTTTTTTATCGACTTTTTCGAGATTGCCTTTATTGTCATCCCCCTATTTGTACCAGTAGCCCAACAATTAGGTATTGACTTGGTTTGGTATGGTGTGATTTTGGGGGCAAATCTGCAAACTTCCTTCCTCACACCTCCCTTTGGTTTTGCCTTGTTTTACCTGCGTGGTGTTGCACCGCCAGAAGTCACCACCTCTGACATTTATCGCGGTGTCATCCCGTTTATTTTGCTGCAAATGTTAGTTTTGGTATTGATTATCGCTTTCCCCGGTATTGTGAGCTTTTTACCTAATTTGGGAAGATGAGGATTAGTCATTGGTCATTGGTCATTGGTCATATCATGTCCGTTTAATTAGTTACGATTACCACAATCATGTCACCCCACCCCCAACCCCTCCCCGCAAGCGACTATCCATTACCCACATCTTTCTTAACATTGCTGTAAAGCAGACTGTGTAGGGATGACAGAGCTTCCATGAGAAAGGATAGTTGACAAACTAGACAAAACATGATGATGAATATCTATATATTGGGATGCGATCGTTAACCAGAAACATCAGATGGGGAGTGGGAATGGAGAAGTTTCCAGGTAGCGGCGATATCGTGTAATCGCCGTAAACCCCGCCAAATAGTTTTAACTCCCGGCTCACCATCTCCCTTGCGAGCCAGAAAGCCGCCGAGAGTGGCAATCATTCGCACAGCTTCTCGTAAAGATGGAGGTTTTTTTGGTGGGGTGGGATTTTTGTTGACAGTGGCACATAAAGATTGCCATTCATCAGTTTCTAAAACAGCATCAGAGGATAAATCAGGGTGAACTCGTGAGGAGTAAGTTAGCCATAATAAACGCCAAGCGACAACAGAATAAGTGGCTAGTGCCATATTAATGCGGTCAGCAGTGGACAATTGTAATTGCTCAATTCTGCACCCACTTTTTAGAGTGTAATGATAGCGTTCTATCAACCAACGATAGGTGTACCATTGCACACAACGTGCGGCATCTTCTAAATTATGAATCTCAAGGCTGGTGAGCAATAACCAACTAATAGGATTGATTCCGGGTGGTGGATGATCTTCTGATGCCAGAATTACTTGTAACTTGACAGGTTTTAGCTGTGAACGCCCGATGTGATGTAATGGGACTTGGATATCAACACTAGTGAATCGAATTGTAAGTATCGCTTTTCTAGCACTATGTTCTGGACTGCGTTTGACCTCTGCTGTCAGTGTTCCATTGGGTTCAATTTGGCGGATTGCAAGATGTAGATATTTCGCACAGTGGTCAACTTTGCGGTTATGAGTCCCACGAATTAACAAATGGGAATTTTCTGACCGTTTGAGATTAAATAGGTCAAATATATCTGCTTCTGAGTCGCCGATTGTTACCACTTGAATCTCTGATGGAACTGAGCTTTGTGTTACTTCTAATCCATCTAACCAGCGCTGACTTTCTTTTGAAAGTGTTTCCCTTTGACGACGTTTTTTCGCTATGCCCAAATTTTCGGGTGGTCTTGCCCATACCTGCTGTTCAATAATTCCTAACGGCACTCCATTACTTGTAGCAGCAAATGTTGAATGTACTTTCAATCCTGATGATTGGCGATGGTCAAGATAACCCACACCTTTAGTTTTGGGGTGGTCTGTTAAATCTATGTTTGTTGTGTCTTGAATCGCTAAGACTATTTGATGTTCTTTGATTCTTTCGATTGTGCTGTCTATATGCCCTTGACGAATTTCACTGGCGGGAAAATATGGTGATTTCCAGAAGTTATATGCCGCTTTGGTTGCTGCCATATTTTCACTTGCTTGTGGTACGCTACTATCCGGCTGTGCGGCTAAGTCCTCTACTATCTTAATTAACCGCTTGTTTCGACGAACGTCTCCTAAGTCTACCCCAGACAGTTCCTTGGCTGCCCACTTTTCCATGATTCCATTACCCGATTCTGTTCTCTCCACACTATACTTAGCAAGCTTTTTCCGCTTATATTAAGTATCTTGTTGGATTGTTAAGAAAGATGCGGGTAATGGATAGCCGCAAGCGAGGAGGGGAGAAAAAGCAAAGGTTTGTCAGGTTTTTGCGTTTCGTAAGTATTCAACCGGACTTGATATCATTGGTCATTGGTCATTGGTCATTAGACATCTCCAAGAAAGAATGTAGAGAAGTTTCATGGAACGTCTCTACAAGGGTTCCAGATAACACATATTTTATTTTCACCAGGAACTTTTGTCCTCCAATTCTCCAGGGCGGGTTTATTAATATCCTCGTTGATGTTTAATGATATATGTTAACCCGCCCAATCCCCAGTCCCCAATCCCTAACTATTAGAGATAGCGAAATTGGCATAACTCAATTCATTCACACGGTTCCAGTCGAAAATTTGTTTACGGAAGCCGTTCCACTGTTCGTAAACTTCTTTAAAAGTTGCGTCTTTACTAGCATTTTCTTCTAAGAACTCAAAGGAGGCTTTTTGAGATGCTTGCATAATTTCTGGGCTAAAGGAAACTAATTTAGTCCCACCAGCGACCAATCTTGAAAGTGCTTGACCATTCAAGGCATCGTACTCGGTTAACATACTCATGTTGGCTTCATGAGTCGCTGTCTTGAAAATGGCTTGGTATTCTGGGGGTAATTTGTCCCAAGCACTACGGTTAACTAGAACTTCCATTGTCGGGCCTGGTTCCCACCAGCCTGGGTAATAGTAAAATTGGGCGGCTTTTTGTAAGCCAAGTTTCTCATCATCGTAAGGGCCTACCCACTCAGCCGCATCTATTGCACCCCTATCTAGTGCTAAGAAAATTTCACCTCCGGGTAAGACTTGCACACTCACACCCATGCGAGATATGACTTGTCCGCCGATTCCGGGAATACGCATTTTTAAACCTTGAAGGTCGGCAACAGTGTTAATTTCTCTTTTAAACCATCCTCCCATCTGCGCCCCGGTGTTACCAGCTGGAAAGTTAATAATGTTGAAGTCGCTATAAATTTTTTGCATGGCTTCTAGTCCCCCACCGTGATACAGCCAGGAGTTCTGCTGTTGGGCATTGAGACCAAAGGGTACGGAGGTAGCAAAAGCTAAGGCTAAGTTTTTACCGATGTAATAATAACTAGCTGTGTGTCCGCATTGCACTGTTCCCGCTTGCACAGCATCCATGACTTGCAACCCCGGAACTACTTCCCCCGCGGCAAAGGGTGTAATGTTGAAACGTCCGTTAGTCATCTCTCTCACGCGCTTGGCGACTATATCTGCGCCGCTAAAAATCCCTAGAGATTTAGGCCAGCTGGTTGCCATTCGCCACCGGATATTCGGCAATCCAGTTTGCACATTAGCGGCTGTTTCGGTACGCGCACAGGAACCTAATGTTACAGCTGTTGCAGAGGCGATCGCAGCTGTGTTAAGAATTTTTCGACGTTTCATCATGCTTGGCACTAATTTTTCAGAGTAATACGGTAATTTACCAGTTTTTTGCAGTTGGTTGATATTGATATCAAAGAACCCCATTGAAGAGGCAGGGGAGCAGGGAGCAAGGGGGAGTTAGAAATTACTTTAAACTTCCGGTTACTTAACAACCTTTCCTCTTCTCCCCTGCACCCTTTCCTGTTGTTTCTTTACGCCCACCGATTTGATGTCACTTTTGTAAAACCAAATGGAAGGAATTTAAATACCCTGTAATGGTTCTTGCTAAAGTTGGCTGTTGTTTTTTACTGGTAATAGCCATGACTTGATACAAACGACCATCAGCAACATACATTCTGCTTCTGGTGATTTTGCCGCCTGTGTTGACATACTCAATTTCTTTGCCAGGATGTCCATTAGAACTACGAATGTGACGCTGACTAACTAAATTACTTTGCGTAGTTTTTAAAGCCATATCCCTGGCATTATTCAGGATTGTTTGAGGTTTTGCCATTTGACCGTAATTGTACGGGAAATCATTGTAAACAACCAAGTATGCTACTTCCTGGTTTGGGGGTTCGGCAACAAACATTTCTAAGTTAATTTCCCCCATGTAGGTTTTTTGGATTTGGGTATCCCTCTCTGGCTGTCCTGGCATCAAAACAGTAAAGCGCCTGTCCGGGGCAGTGAATACCCTCCATTGTGGCTGTACAACTGGAGTTTGGGGTTGGCGTGCTTCTACTAGGGCAGATCCACCACAAAGAACAGTGGCGGTCATGAGTGGTAACAAAACTTTAATAGTCATCATTTTAGCTATTGCAGATGCAGATATTACTGATGCTAGTTGTTATAACAATGGTAGGTTGAAAACCCCGGAGTAACAGCAACGCAGTTGCGTATTACGTGCTTTAGTCCGGGGATGAAAACCACGATACAGGGTTTACCCTGCTGTGATTCAATATGGTAAAATTGACAATGTGGAGGGGTAATCAACCACATTAAAAACCCTACACTGCTTAACGGCAATCTGTACCTTGACAATTGAAAATATGGGGTTCTATTCCATAGTTTTAGTTTCTTACCCAGGAATA
>REBL01000225.1 GCA_007692755.1 Nodularia sp. (in: cyanobacteria)
CCAACACCAACACCATCAGCAGAAACTAACCCGACTCCGGAAGCTTCACCAACACCAACACCATCAGCAGAAACTAACCCCACACCGGAAGCTTCACCAACACCAACACCATCTGAGGAAACTAACCCCACTTCTCCAAGCGCAGAGAAGCCCGCAGAACCTACGATTGAGTCACGGTTAGTAGTAATAGGTGATTCAGATTTCGCCACCGATGGCTTATTTGAACAGCAACTGAATGGAGATGTGTTTCTCAACTCAGTTACTTGGTTGAGTCAACAAGACCAGCAGCCCCTTTCCATTCGCCCCAAAGAACCAAGAAATCGGCGAATTAATTTGAACCTTGTACAAGCTAATCTTTTAACATTGTCCTCTCTGTTATTACTACCTGTAATGGGGTTAATAACTGCGGCTATAATCTGGTGGCGAAGGAGATAATTAAAAAGCCAGTGAAAAGCCAGGAACTTAAGTTCCTGGCTAATAGCTAAAGTCCACTGAAGTGGACTAGATTAAGTTTATAATTTAGTATATGAAATTACCAAAAACAACTTTAGTTTTAATATTGCTAGCGCTGGGTTTAGGTGGGTTTGTTTATTTCTATGAAATTAGAGGTGAAACTCAGCGAGAACAAGTCAAGACACAACAGCAGCAAATTTTCTCTTTTACTGAAGATGATATACAGTCTTTGACCATCAAGAAACAAGATATAACCCTGAATTTAGAACGTAACACTGAAGCGGAAAATTCTCAGTGGTTGCTAACATCTCCAACCTCAGAACCAGCAAATGATGGTATCGTTGCTTATTTAACGGATTTGTTAGTTCAAGGTCAAAGCGATCGCACTTTATCAACTCCCGCTAATCAATTGAATGAATTTGGTTTAGATGAACCACTAGCAACGATTAATATTACTCTGAAAAATCAAGAAAATCATCAACTAATTTTGGGTAAACCTGACTTTAATCGAAGTTTTTTGTATGCTAAAACTGATTCTACGACCCCAGAAAATGGTAATGTCAATATTCTCCTAGTATCTACAGATTTTGAAAATGCTGTAAATAGAGACATCTCAGAATGGCAACAACCTGAAGATACAAGTGAGGCGGAAATAACTCCAGAAGATGAAACAATAGAAGATCCGAGTGAGGCGGAAATAACTCCAGAAGATGAAACAATAAATAACTAACTCAGGTTACATGACAAATCCCACCGCCACGTTACTGATATCCTGTCCTGACCGTAGAGGATTAGTTGCCAAATTTGCCAATTTTATCTATGCTAATGGCGGGAATATTATCCATGCAGACCAGCATACAGATTTTGCGGCTGGATTATTCCTGACCCGAATAGAATGGCAGTTAAATGGATTTAATTTGCCAAGAGAATTTATTGCTCCTGCATTTAATGCGATCGCGCAACCTTTAGATGCTACATGGCAACTGCACTTTTCTGATACTATACCACGGATTGCCATTTGGGTGAGTCGGCAAGACCATTGTTTGTTTGATTTAATTTGGCGACAACGCGCTAAAGAGTTTGCAGCAGAGATTCCCCTAATAATGAGTAATCATGCGAACTTACAGGAAGTAGCAAAGCAATTTGGCATTGATTTCCATCACATTCCTGTCACCAAAGATAACAAAGCTGAACAGGAAGCCCAACAACTAGAACTCCTAGAAAAATATCAAATTGATTTAGTAGTGTTGGCGAAATATATGCAAATTGTCAGCGCAGATTTCATTGCCAAATTTCCTAAAATCATTAATATTCATCATTCATTTTTACCAGCCTTCGTTGGTGCAAATCCCTATCACCGAGCCTTTGAACGTGGTGTTAAAATTATTGGGGCGACAGCCCATTATGCTACTGCTGATTTAGATGCTGGCCCAATTATTGAACAAGATGTAGTGCGAGTCAGCCACCGCGATGAAATAGATGATTTAATTAGAAAAGGTAAAGATTTAGAACGAGTTGTATTAGCAAGAGCCGTGAGATTGCATTTACAGAATAGAGTCCTAGTATATACTAATAGAACAGTAGTATTTGGATAAAAATCAATCGTCAAAAACCCATTCATCCGGCTTCATCAGCGTTTATCGGCGTTTATCAGCGTTTAAAAAGATTTACCATCACTACCAAAATATTCGCGATAGCCAGAAATTTTATTCCCACGCACATCAAAAGAAACTGCAACACGATTTTTATAAGGCCGATTTAATAATAGACCCTCGTCACGAAACTCAAAAACCACAGTTGTAGCATTACTGGTAACGGAGTCTAAAGAAGTTAACTGGAGGCCGGAATTAAAGGATTCTGAGACATATTGAAAAAACTCTCTAGCGCGGTCTTTGCCCTCATGCAAGCCGTGAAATTTGCCCATTGGGAACCAAAAAGTAAAATCCTCTGTAAGCATATCTAGAAATGCTTCCCAGTTCCCTGTGGCTAAACCGTGGGTAAAATGTTCAAAACCTTTTTCAGCAATTTTTAAAGTTTTTTCTGTGTCTTCTGTCATATTCACCTCTAAATCAAGGAGATTATGTCAACTCGTGAAGTGATTATTCCCAAAGTAATGCAAATTATTGATAGCTAAAATCGTACAACTACTTTACCGCAGTTCTGACCACTCAGCAGGTATTCCACAGCAGAAGAGATGGACTCTATACCGAAGAATTGCGTCGGGTCAACAGCAACTTTTAATTTATCTGTGTAGAAGAGATTTGATAGGCGATCGCCTGCTGCGGCTAAATATTGACTATAATGAGGCATGAGAAAGCCACGCACAGAAGCACCTTTCCAAAATAACTGCTGATAAATGCGGGGTTGGGTAACTTGTTCTGGCTGCTTCGCATATTCAGAGATAAAACCCACCACTACTAAACGTCCCCCCACGGCTAAGTTATCAACGCAGGTATCAAAAACCTCTTTCCCCACACACTCAAAAATCAAATTAATGCCATTGGGGTATTCTTGTTTGAGGACTTGGTTGAGATTTTCTTGACGATAGTTGATAATGCGATCGCACCCTAATTCCCTAAGTAACTGTGCCTTAGTATCAGAACCACAAGTACCAATCACATGATTACCCCCTAGCTTCGCCAACTGTACAGCAATATGACCCGTACCACCAGCCGCAGCCGTCACCAAAAGAACTTCGTCACTCTTCATCTGACCGACTTGTTCCAGTGCAACCAAAGCTGATACCCCTGTAGGCATTAAAGTTAACACCTCTGGTATTGATTCACGCACCTTAAATGCTAATTTAGAATCTACAGCCTGATATTCACGATAACCACCACCACCCGCAATAGTTTGTACTGTATCACCAACAGTAAAATCTAGGACATTTTCTCCTATAGCTACCACTTCTCCCACTGCTTCCACACCCACATCAAAAGGGGGAGTTAAGCTAGCAAAAGGAACTTCACCACGACAAAGCAAAGTATCAAAACCGCCATTCACACCCGCAAATTGGTTACGAATTAAAATTTCATTAGCGGTAGGTTCAGGTATAGGAACCTCCACAACTTCCACAGACGATTTAAAATCTTGGCTAAAGCCTTTAGCAATTAGTTTTTTGTAAGTTTTTGGTTGCATAAAGTTTTAATAAAATTTTCTTGATAAGAACCGCGCCGAATTTCTTTCTTTCTTTCTTTCTTTCTTTCTTTCTTTGTGTACTTTGCGTACTTTGCGGTTAGTTCCTCATATTAGATTTAAACTTCCCCGCCAACTTACTGAATATCCACAGCATTTAAAAATTCCAGCACCACCTGAGATATTTCCTCAGCCATTTGATTCATCATACAAACCGTACCACCAAGAATCTCAGTTATCTTTCCGTGAGGAATTAATTGGGAAATCAAACGCCTGTTTTCTGCTGTAGCTAAACCTAACCTTTCCAGTTCCTTAATATCTTCAGTACCTGATAACACCAAAGTAGGACACTTAATTAAACGAAATCTAGCGTCCAAACAACTTAAATAATCAACCACTGCTAAAGGTCCATAAGCAGGGTGACCATGACATTTTAACTCTTCTAAAAAACAACGATGATTAAACTCTGGGGAACTCGCATATTTACTATAAACTAACCATCTAGGTAGTAGATGTCCACCATCCGCCTTAATTTGGAACTTTTCCGCATAACTGTTTAATATAGTATCTTTTTCCTGGTCACTAAACTTATCCACATTAGACAATATCAGTTTTTCCACTCGTTCAGGATAAGCGGCTGCAACTTCTGCGGCTACATACGCGCCAGTGTGGTTTCCTAAAATATTGGTTGTAGTAATTCCTAACTCATCCAAAAGTGCAATCACAGTTTTAGCATAGTCTGCAACCGCATAAATTCTTGGCGGTTTATCAGAATTACCAAACCCCATCATATCCATTGCAATAACGCGATGATTTGCAGCCAATAAAGGAATCAACTTGCGAAACTCGTCGCTACTTTGGGGACTTCGATGCAGTAACAACAGAGGTTTCCCCTCTCCCGCAATTTTGTAGAATATCTGCCCATCCTCTGTATCCAGAAATGCTTTTTTAACGAGGTTTTTCATACAACTACAAAATTCTTCCTTTGCGTCTTTGCGTCTTTGCGCCTCTGCGTGTTAGCGTAGCGGGGCGTAGCCCGAAAAAAAGATATCCTTAATTTACCCAAGCCTCTTTTGAATTTCTCCAGCCAAATTGTCCAGTGTAACTTCTATCTGTTCCCCTGAATTTAAATCTTTAAGAGATGACTTTTGCGCTGCGGCTTCCTCAGAACCAATAATTACGCAGAATTGAATACCTTGTTTATCAGCTAATTGAAATTGTTTACCCAATGGGCGTTTATCAAAATTAGTCACAACATTAATTCCAGCCCGACGCAAGTCTTGAGAAACATTTAAATAAACAGGCATTAAATCAGCCTGCATATTCACCACCATCACCTGGGCTGGTGTCGCCGACAAAGGACTAAGAATTCCAGCTTTTAACAAGCGACTAATTAACCGAGTTAAGCCAATAGAAATACCCACGCCCGGCATTTTTTCGCCTAAAAAAGTCCCGACTAATTCTTCATATCTGCCGCCAGAACAAATACTACCTAAAGCTTCATGTCCTAACAAAGTTGTTTCGTAAACTGTCCCCGTATAGTAATCAAGACCACGCGCAATAGATAAATCAATACAAAACCGATTTTCAGATACTCCCAAATTACGCACACCTGAAATCACAGTTGCTAACTCAGTTACTCCCAAATTAAATTGTTCCGCATCTGGGAGATTTTCAGCAAGATGATTCAGTTTATCTAACACCTGATCAATCGTGCCATTAATGCTAATAAAATCAATGATTTTTTGAGTATGTTCAGCGATAATTCCTTCTTTTTCTAAAGCTTGTTTAACTTTAGCTTCACCAATTTTTTCTAAATTATCAATAATGCCAATACAAGTTTTAATTTTAGTTTCTTCAATTCCCACAGATTGGAAAAAACCTGTCAAAATTTTACGATTATTTATCCGAATCAGAAAATTACCAATATTCACAGCTTCAAATATTTCGGTGATAATTGCCGGCATTTGAGCATCGTAGAGTAAACTAAGTTCACGACGAGCAACTACATCAATGTCGCACTGACGAAACTGGCGAAAACGTCCATCTTTTGCCCGTTCTCCCCGAAACACTACATCTGTTTGGTAACGTGCAAAGGGAAAAGTTAATTCATTTAAATGACGGGCAATATAAGCTGCTAATGGCACAGTTTGGTCAAATTTTAAGGCTCTGGCTTCTGAACCTGTTTCACCGGCTTTTTCTTTCTCAGCTTGGCGATTTGGTGGTAAGATAGGGTCAATGCCATAAATGATATTATCACCTTGGTTTCCCTTGGCTTGTAGCACTTCTAAACGTTCGACGGCGGGTGTTTCAATGGGTGTAAATCCGTAGCTTTCAAAGACTCTGCGAATATTATCTAATAAGTATACTTCTAAGCGTTTTTCACTGGGAAGAAATTCGGGAAATCCACTAGGTGTTGAAAAGTTGATTTTGTCACTTTTTGCCATGTTTTTATTTGGTTAATTACAAGTTTTGGATTTTAAATTATAGCGTTTCTTGGATGAATAACAAAATTCATGAGGAACTAACCGCAAAGTACGCAAAGTACACAAAGGATGAAGGAGGCAGAAATAGGCTAATTTGATTTACTTGTAACGGCATATTTCTGAAGTTTTATGTACCATCAAGGTAATAATTCATGAGAAAATTATATTCGCTGTTCTTGTACTAAGGTACGTTGGTAGACTTGATGATTTTTAAACCAATGCCAAGTGCGGAAGCGAAAGTTATTACAGGGGCTGAGGAAAATTGTTTCATATAAATATGCGTCGGGCATTCCTTTAAAAGCGAAACGGAACATAATGGTGGCATCGTCTACTTCCCAGGCATAACCATCAAGGCGTTCGGTGTCAAACCATACTTTTTTATCCCGATATATTCCCGGAAAATGATGTTCTTCGTTTCTACCATTAGGCCATTGATAGCGATTTGTTTGGTAGTAAGAGAAGGGTGGGTTTTCTATAAACTTGCAACTTAAATGAGAAGTGTATTTATCTAAAATTTTACCTTCTGTATCAACCAATGTATAAGCTCCCTTCCATTCTCCTTCATGGCGTGCCATTACGGGCATTTCTACTTTAATGATAGACATTTGATATTTCCTATAGTTTGGGCTGGACTAGGGATTTATTTTACTGGTTATTAAACCACCAAGGGTCATGACTAGAGTTAGTTTTAATCAAAAATGCTTTTTTTCGCAGGAAGCGTTTGATTGACGCTGGCCCCATGCGTGACCCACCAAGACCGGAGAATTTAAAGGCATTTTTTTCTCCCTCGTACATGATGGCAGTCAAAGCGGCATCATTAATACTGATAGCACCTGCATCGATTTGTGCGGCGACTGCTAAGGCTTCTAGTTCTGTCTCGGCAAACACCGCAGCACTTAGTCCATATACAGAGTCATTTGCTAAGTATACCGCTTCCTCTACCGTGGGAAAGGGCATGACTGGCATGATGGGGCCAAATGTTTCTTCTGTCATCACTTTCATGGAATGGTTGACTTGGGTGATAACTGTGGGACGACACCACCAACCACCGCCTATTTGTTCTACTTTACCGCCACAATGGATTAATGCGCCCTTTTCGACGGCATCTAGAAGATGGTCGTGAATAATTGCGGCTTGTCTTTCGGCTATGATGGGGCCGATTTCTCCACTGTCAATTCTGGGATGGGCTAACTGCAAACGATGGGCTTTGGCTACCAGTTGATGATAAAAC
>REBL01000109.1 GCA_007692755.1 Nodularia sp. (in: cyanobacteria)
TACCGCCTTAAATGCAAAATTCAAAATTCCCAGTCTTATTTTATAAGCTTTTCATGGATTTGAAATGGTGAACTATAACCTTTGATAGAAGTAAATTATGTTTACTCTATGGTATTGATTGTGGTTTGTATCTAATTATCGGGGTACGGAAAAACTCTAAAATCACAGAGAAAACCCAACTTCATTTTGTATAAATGGATACACTTAGCAAATCAACATGGACAAAGGATGGAATATATTAACAAATGCTGAAAAATAGATTACGATTTGATTAAGATAAATTCTCAACAATCGGAATATAAATTTATCATATTTTACTAATCAAGTAAATTAACTCTTTATATTGCTTGTTGTCAAAGCATTCCAGTTTTTATGCTTATCCTTGAGATTGAATATCTGAATGCGCCATGTCCTGGATAAACTCTGCCAGAATTAAAATATTAATCTCAATAGCTTTAATGTGGTACAAAACACATTTAGGCAATTAATGGTTCAATGATCTTAAAGGACTTCCACGTAAAAATTTACCCTCACTTTAGAAAAGAAAGACAACGGAAAAAAATTGTGTGGGATATGGAAGAGAATTTATTTTAGGGAAATCCCTCAAACAAGAACAGTATTAAATACATGGAGAAAAACAATAATGAACAAAGATAATTTTCTCTATCCTCGTGGACGCTACTATGGTCATGTAAAGCCGGAAAACTTGGTTTTTAATGCAAATTTGCAGGAATTTGCTCAACGTATCAGTTACATCTGTAATTTAGAAACAGGTGGAAAGTTAACCCCAGATGATGCTTACGAACAAATCAAGGCTTTGTGGAAACAGTTGAAAAAAACGAAAAAACAACTGCAAATTGGCGAAAGTCCCTTTCAAGGTGATGATGAAGAAACCACAAGCTGAGAGTTATCAGTTATCAGTCAAAACAGATAATTGGATTTATGACAAACGCTAAGGCGTTTAAGAGGGTGTTGATAGCTCAAAGGTTTGAAGCAACTGGGTTTATACTCAGGACTTGGGTATGAGTCCCCCAGCATACGCCTTGATTACTGATAACTGTTCACTGTTGACTGATTCAAGCGACTGTGGTCAGTTTTTCTGCAAATATCACCTTTTGATAGTAATCTTGCAACTGGCAAGTAGCAGCTGACCAGCCCCAATTTTCTGCTTCCTGACGGGCATTTTGACGGATCACCTCTCGTTCTTGTTTGTGTTCTAGGAGGCGGACGGTAGCATTAATGGCATCTTGAATATCTGCTGTGGGTTCAAAAAGATAGCCATTTACTCCGTCTGTAACAATATCAGGAATTCCCCCAGAACGGGCTGCTACGACTGGACAGCCAGCGGCCATAGCTTCAAGTAGAACTAGTCCGAGTGTTTCTGTGCGAGAAGGAAAAACAAAGGCATCAGCGCTAGCAAAGGCAGAACCTAATTCTTGTCCTCTAAGATACCCGACAAAATGAGTGGGAGTGTCTGCAAAATGTTTTTCCAATTCTTGACGATGGGGGCCATCGCCGACTAATGCCAATCGAGCATGGGGAATTGCCTCTAATATGGGCTTAATGCGCTCAATTTCCTTTTCGGCGGAAAGACGACCGACGTACAGCAGCAACGGACTTTCTGGGTGATTTTGGGACAGACGCGATCGCATCTCCAAACTAGCTAAATCAGGATGAAAAAATTCTGTATCCACACCTCTTTGCCACACTTTCACCCGTTCAATACCATGTTCTGTGAGTTCTTCCATCATCACTGTGGAGGTGCAAAGATTTAAAGCAGCTTGATTATGAGCGCTTTTGAGTAATTCCCACAGAAACCCTTCGAGCATTCCCAAACCGTAATGCTGGAGGTATTGAGGTAAATGGGTATGGTAAGATGCCACCAGTGGTATTTTGAGCATCTTGCTATAAAAAATACCAGCCAATCCTAAAACAGCTGGATTTACCACATGAATAATATCTGGTTGAAATTCTTCTAAAGCATAACCAATGGCAGGACGGGGTAAGGCCATTTTCAACTCTGGATACAATGGCAGAGGAAAGCCAGTCACACCATAAACTTTGGCTCCTTTGTGTTCAGTAATCCCGCCATCAGGGGCAAAGACTAGTACTTGGTCACCATTGCGTTGTAGATGGTCAACAGTATGGCGCAGGCGCGTTACTATGCCGTCAATCTTGGGCAGAAAGGTTTCGGTAAATAGGGCGATTCTCATAAAAAACTAGATAAGCAGATAATCCCAGATTCTTTTACATTGCAGTCAATTACCCGCAGATTGGAAGTCTGAGGCTATACGTACAAATCCTGCCTAAGCAGGTTCTGTGGTAAGTCCGCCTTGCTAGGTAGAAGTGAGCAAAATGCCCACTCCAGAAAGTATATAGTTAATGATCAACAAAAATTGACTGTCCATCATGTTGTGCTAAGACATGACGAACAGTTTCCAGCAGGCTTCAATCTACTTTCTGTGCCAAGAAACCTTGGGCAGAATTTGCTTGTTATCAACTCGTGTTTGATACTTGACTGCAAAGTTTAGCAATGAATCAAGTAAGGAATCCGAGAGATAGTGCGGCTGTAAACCTAGATCCAGCAATTTGGTATTTTTAGCGTTGAAGTAATGTTCTTCTCTTTCAACTCTGGGGTTATCCAGGTGATTGATGTCCACATTTAGTCCAATGGCATTCCCAGCTTTTTTGACCATTAATGCCAAGTCACCAATGCTGAATAGTTCAGTAAATTGGTTAAATACCCGGAATTCGCCCGGTTGGGCTGGGTTAGCGATCGCTAGTTCTACACATCGCACTGTATCCCGAATATCCAAGAAACCACGAGTTTGCCCACCTTTACCGTAGACGGTTAGCGGGTGAGCGATCGCAGCTTGAATACAGAAACGATTCAGGGCTGTACCAAATACTCCATCATAATCAAGGCGATTAATTAACATTTCGTCCATTCCCGTTTCTTCGGTGAGAACGCCATAAACTATCCCTTGATTTAAATCTGTAGCCCGCAGCCCCCAAGTGCGGCAAGCAAAGTTGATATTGTGACTATCATGAACTTTGCTCAAGTGGTACATCGAACCAGGCTGCTTCGGATACGGTAGGGTATCTTTGCGGCCGTTGTGTTCAATTGTGATGAACCCTTCTTCAATATCGATGTTGGGTGTACCATACTCACCCATTGTTCCCAGTTTCACCATGTGGCAATCTGGGAAGTCTTCTCGCATGGCGTACAGCAAGTTTAAAGTGCCGACGACGTTATTGACCTGGGTGAGAACGGCGTGTTCTCGGTCAATCATGGAAAAGGGCGCTGAACGTTGTTCACCAAAATGCACGAGGGCGTTCGGCTCAAATTGGTGTAAAACTTGCTTGAGAAATTCGTAATTAGTAATATCGCCAATGAATAGGTCGATACATTTACCAGTCAAATCTTGCCAGCGCTGGAGGCGTTGCTGAATTGGTGCGATGGGAGTCAGAGTTTCGATACCCAATTCATTATCCCAGTGCCGCCGCACCAAACTATCTAAAATTCCAACTTCGTAACCTCGGTTGGAAAGGTAAAGTGCAGTTGCCCAACCGCAATATCCATCACCACCAATTACCAGGACTTTCATCTTCACCAGTTTTTACTCGCTGATAGCTAAATCTATCAGGTTTCTGTACCCTCTCAACCATCATTCTTGTAAAAAGAGGTGATTTGGGGTTGAAAAATCAGGTGGATGAGGATGAACAGGGGGATGAAGAGGAATAATAATTGTTCACTATATTTCCCCACTCCCTGGTCTTCTCCTACTCTCAAATCCTGTACTGGTAGGCAATGTAGTAAAACAAATCATAGTAATCTGAAAATTCTTGATTCTGGCTGCGCGCTTGCCAGTAATATTCAACTTCATCCTGAATGAGGCTCAATGTCATTGAGCTGATTTGCTGATCAATTTCCACCAGTAGCACTCCAGATACACCTTGACCTGTCTGAAAGTTTGGTTGGTTGGTTGTTTGGCGATTTGGTGTCATTGAGTCAGGTAGTCGATAAGCAGCCCATGACCGAATTTCTACAGAATCATTTTTTGGCGATACCAAAATAATCCCATCATTATTTGCTTTGGCTGGTAAGGCATTCCAATTACTAGGATATGGAAACTCAAAGCCATAGCGGTAATTATGATAAGTATTCCATGTCACGCCAGGAGCGGGAAAACTGGTTGCAGTACAACTCCACAAACTCAATAACAGGGCAGTCTTACCACCAAGGCTTTGAATTTTAGTATAAATTTTTTGTTTTAAACTACAGGTTTTTACTGTAGTGGTAGACATGATTATATTTTTCGCTAAAGTCATTTATCTTGATAAATTAGCATATAAAACGATTTTTATCAATAAAGTGGAGTTCTTTTGCTCCTAGCCAAACATTTAAGAAGAAGCAAATAAATGTTTTATAGATAACTCAAACCGATCACGTATATTACTCACATAATCTCCTGATGTAAAGAAATGTAACAAAATTGCCGTCAAAACGCTTTAATGTCTTGACACCTCACAAAATAACCGATAACGTAATATACATACCCGGGTAAGGCCGTCAAAGAGTTATATGCAAACTAAGCAAAAGGTTACTTTATATCTGTCGCCAGAACTTCACAAAAAACTGAAGATTCGTTCAGCTATTGATTCAGAACCGATGTCAGAGCTTGCCGAACGCGCCCTAGTCTTCTACCTAGCTAATTCAGAACTAGTTGAGGAAGTCGAAGCTTCTGCCTATGGACGAACGCACAAAATTTACTCCTGTCCAGAATGTGAGAGTTCATTAGTCTTACGTGATGGAGAACTGATTGCCATGAGCCATCAACCAGGAATAGTTTCTCAAGAGCATCTATCCATTGACGAAATGGAAAAAGATGAAACTCATCCTAAGGGTGAGGAAGAATTGGTCCCTTGCTAGGTAAGAATGATGAATAAACCATTCATGATTCGGTTGCCGCAACCAACAAACGATGTCTTTACTGTATAAGGTCTCAAGCAGGTCGATTGTATGAAAGAAGAGCTCAATATCCTAATTCAAGCTCAATATCCTCTAATCTACCTTGTGACCTCCGAGGAAGAACGGGCGGAACAGGCAATTTCCACAATCGCCCAATTATTAAAGCCCCAACGCCGCGTCTACGTCTGGACAGTAACTCACGGCATCGTGGAATATGGGCAACCCCGGAACGTCACCCAACACAATACTGTTTCGCCAGAGGCTGCTATTGAGTGGATCATCCGGCAGAAAGAACCTGGTATATTTATTCTTAAAGATTTACATCCGTTTATTGATGCGCCTGCGACAACAAGATCCTTACGTGATGCGATCGCTAGCTTCAAGGGAATGCAGAAAAACATCGTTTTGATGTCACCCATGCAACAAGTTCCCATTGAACTAGAAAAAGAAGTTGTCGTTCTTGACTTCAAATTGCCAGATATGGTAGAGCTAAACAAAGTATTAACTTACCATTTAGAGCAAAATCGGGGCAGACGGCTGACAACCGAGGCGCGAGAAAAGCTTCTCAGAGCAGCTTTAGGCTTAACTAAAGATGAATCTGAAAAAGTATACCGTAAAGCACAGGTAACAACTGGACGCTTAACGGAGGATGAAGTAGATATAGTTCTATCTGAGAAAAAGCAACTGATTCGGCGCAATGGCATTTTAGAATACATCGAAGAAGATGCAACCATTGATGCTGTCGGTGGCTTAGAAGAACTAAAAAGGTGGCTGAAACAGCGCTCTAATGCCTTTACAGAAAGGGCAAGAGAGTATGGTTTGCCTCAACCCAAAGGAATGTTAATTCTTGGTGTTCCCGGTTGCGGTAAGTCACTAATTGCCAAAACTACTTCCCGACTATGGGGTTTGCCATTACTACGCCTAGACATGGGGCGAGTATATGACGGCTCAATGGTGGGACGAAGTGAAGCCAATCTACGCAATGCCCTAAAAACAGCAGAATCCATCTCTCCAGCGATTCTGTTCATAGACGAGTTAGATAAATCCTTTGCAGGTAGCTCAGGTTCATCTGATTCCGATGGTGGCACATCAAGTAGAATCTTTGGTTCTTTCCTGACTTGGATGCAAGACAAGAAATCTCCCGTATTTGTCATGGCAACCGCGAACCGAGTGGAACGCTTGCCTGGAGAGTTTCTGAGGAAAGGACGCTTTGACGAAATTTTCTTTGTGGATCTGCCCACAGCCGAAGAAAGGCAGGATATATATAATATCCACCTCACCAAACGTCGTGAAGACATTTCCCGATTCGACCTTGAGCAATTAGCCAAGATGTCTGACGGCTTCTCTGGGGCAGAAATTGAACAAGCACTTGTGGCGGCAATGTATGAAGCCTTCGCCCAAGACCGCGAGTTCACACAATTAGATATTATTGCTGCACTAAAAGCAACTCTGCCGTTGTCACGTACCATGCAAGAACAGGTAACAGCCCTGAGAGATTGGGCCAGACAGCGCGCACGACCCGCCGCAGCCTCCGTCGCTGAATATCAGCGCATGGAGTTTTAAAAGCTTTCCCCTGCTAATACCAGGGGCAAAGGCTAGCCCCAAAAGCTAGCAGCTAAGAGAAAAAGCCGCATTTCCATCAGCGCGGCTTACCGAAAAAAACCGTTGTCTTTTTTCTTACTCTTCTCACTGGAGGAAACCCAAATGTCTCATTTTAGCACACTGCGTACCAAAATCACCGATGCTGAGATCCTCAAGTCTTCTTTGCGCGACTTAGGTATAAGCGTGAAGAATGAAGCGGATGTTCGTGGTTACAATGGTCAGCGCGTTCGTTCCGACATCGTAGCTGTTTTGGAAGGTGAATATGATCTAGGTTGGTCTCGCAATAGCGATGGTTCCTTTGACCTTATCGCTGACCTGTGGGGCGTTGCTAAGAAGCACAATCAGACCGAGTTGATCAACTCCATCAACCAAAAGTATGCTGTTAACAAAACCTTGTCTGAAGTAAAACAGCGCGGTCTGCAAAACGCCAATGTCAAGTTGGTATTGCAATAGAATTTTCTCAGCGCGTTCCCAAAGCTGAACGGGTTAACCACTTCATTAGCGGTTAGCCCGCTTTTTTTTAGCTTTTTTTATGGTTTCTTTGGCGACAAGTCTGACAACATCTCGGATATTCCTGATTTTTGGGCTTTGCAGCTAAAGTCATGACAGGAAGATATAAAATAAAAGATTCTTGACATTCGCCACTAATTTTAGCTGAACTACCTGAACTAATTTACAATTATGATGCTCTCTTAACTTGAGATTTTAAATTTGATACCTGCATTTTGCAATAATCTTCAATCAAAAGCTATTAAAGAAAGAACAGGCACATTTACCGATAACATGAAACTACCTATTCATAGGTGGTTTAGATATTCTGCTGGATTTTCAGCAACTTGGGTTGAAGAGGTAATTGCAGAATTTGAACCTAAAATTGTCCTCGATCCATTTGCTGGATCGGGTACTGTTTGTATTGCTGCTGATAAACTTGGCGTAAATTCATACGGTATTGAAGCACACCCTTTTGTTTACCGTCTTGCAAAAGGTAAGCTTTCATGGAATATACCAATAGATAAGTTTTTGGCAGCAATCACTGAGATTAAGAATGTTGCCGCTAGTTTGCAGCCAAAGCTTCCAGAAAAAATTCCGGCATTACTAAGTAAATGCTACACCGAGGATGTATTAATACATCTATTCAAAATTAGGCAAGCTTATTTAGAGTTAGCTCCAACCCTACCCGAAGATTTACAGTGTCTTCTTTTTCTAACCATTTGTGCTACTTTACGGCCATCAAGCTATGTAGGCACAGCTCAATGGCAATACATTCTGCCAAATAAACGAAAAGCCAAAACTTGTGAACCACTGGTTGCATTAGATAATCAAGTGGCTTTGATGCAAGAAGATATGCATTATATGCAGTGTCTTAGAAGAGAAAGTCAAGCTAGTTTTCTTCAAGAAGATGCCAGAATTCTAGAAGGTATTCCTCCTAAGTCAGTAGATTTAGTAATCACTTCTCCACCGTATGCAAACAACTATGACTATGCTGATGCCACACGTCTTGAAATGACATTTTGGGGCGAAGTAAACTCTTGGGGTGATTTACATGAGACAGTTCGTAAGTTTTTGATTCGTTCAAGTTCGCAACACGTATCAAAGGATCGGCTAAAATTAGATAATTTGTTAGCTGATCCTATCCTTGAACCGATTCGAGATGAGTTAATTCCTGTTTGTAAAGAGCTAGAATTAGTCCGAGAAACTAAAGGGGGCAATAAGGCTTATCACACAATGATTGCTGCCTATTTTACCGATATGGGGTCTGTATTCCATGCCCTTCGTAGAGTTACAACCTCTGATGGCAAAATTTGCTTTGTAATTGGAGATTCAGCGCCCTATGGAGTTTATGTCCCGGTAGAGAAGTGGCTGGGAAAATTAGCAAATGAGGCTGGGTTTGACCTGTGGTCTTTTGAAAAGATTAGAGAACGTAATGTCAAGTGGAAAAACAGAAAACATAACATTCCACTACACGAAGGTAGGCTTTGGATAGAAAGTTAAATTATGGCACAGTCACCATCACACAAGTTTGGTCAGACAATAGGCAAACTCCTGGAAGATATAGTACTCTATGATATTCTTAAACCTCGGCTACAACAATTTGCCCAAGCTAAGAATTATTATCTTGATTGGCAACGGTCTCGTCCAGCTAGAAGTGGGAAAAAGGTTACTTGGCAGGATAAGTATGGAAACAAGCATGACCTAGATTTTGTAATTGAAGTCGATGGCTCTGATAATCAACTTGGTCGGCCTGTTGCATTTATTGAATCTGCATGGCGTAGGTATACAAAACACTCAAAGAATAAAGCTCAGGAAATTCAAGGAGCTATATTACCTATTATTGAACTTCATCATCTATCAGCACCCTTTTATGGCGTAGTATTAGCTGGAGATTTCACAAACCCAGCGTTAGACCAACTAAAAAATAATGGCTTTGCAGTTATTTATATCCCCTACAAGGGTGTAGTATCAGCTTTTGCGGCAATTGATTTTGATGTTGCTTTTGACGAAGATACTCCTGATGAAAACTATACTACAGCATTTAGAAAACTTGATAGTCTCACTATTACTGATAAGGAGAAACTTCGACAGGCATTGATGCAAGTTTCTCAAGAAGAAGTAGATAAGTTTATGGAAACTCTGAGAAAATCCCTTGAGCGTTATATTAGTGAAATAATTTTAATTCCATTGTTTGGAAATAGATATAAATTTGATACCGTTAATGATGCAATTATTGGGCTAAACACAATTAACCTAGACAGTCCTGTGGGTAAATTTGAAAAATTTGAAGTCATCGTTGATTACAATAATGGCGATACAATCCGAGCTACTTTTCAAAACCAAAACTTGCTGACAGACTTTTTAGAAAAGTTGGCAGGATGAAGTAGTTATATAAATTAATTCACTATTTTGTTGTTATGCCAATGTGTAAGTCCCATAATTTTATCTAACCTTTATATGAACCCAGTGTTTATACGGTTATAATTCAACCCATAGATATTTACAATAGTTAACATAAGTTATCACAGTTATCTTACTTCTCAAAGACAAATCAAAGGTTTCGAGTATTTAGCAACAGCTATCTAGCTAGTTTGAGGGTTTGAAGGGCTGATGTGTTAATTAAAGGAACAAACTACGTATGATCCACTCGGAACTAATGATGTCGAATAATATACTTGATGAGTTGAAAACTTGTACTCAACTGCAATACAATGGCTGTCTAAAGGTTAGAAGTACCAAAGGACATCAGTGGACTTTTTTCTATCGTCTAGGACGGATAGTTTGGGCGGAGGGAGGAAGTCATCCTTTCCGGCGCTGGCGGCGAAACATGGCTCAATACTGTCCCCAAATTGATATAGATAAGTTAAATTTACGTAGAGAAGACATAGAAATCAATAACTGGGATTATCGTATCCTGGAAACTCTCTATAAAAAACAGCAAATTCAACGAGAACAAATTCACGCTGTTATTGAAAACACAATATCAGAATTGTTGTTTGATTTAGCTCAAAAAACAAATTTTGTGGCTGTAAGTTGCGATCGCACCCAGGAAGTGATCATAGACACACCAGTAAGTTTCACGAGTGCAGATGTCTTCATGAAACAAATGCAAGACTCGTGGAAAATTTGGTCGGAAGCTCGATTGGCTAATTTTTCTCCCGACTTAGCGCCAGTTCTGCGGAAACCAGAACAACTCGCCCATCATGTCAGTGAACCTGTCTATAAAAAGTTTGTAAATTTGCTTAACGGTAAATACACTCTGCGAGATTTAGCAGCGAAACTAAAGCAGAGTATTGTCCCTCTCACCCGTTCATTATCTCCCTATATTGTCACAGGGATTATTGAACTGGTAGAAGTACCTGATTTGCCTTTGTCAGTTGCAACGGTGAAAAACAATTCTGTTTCCACCCAAGTTAGAACATCAACAGCGCCATTGGTAGCTTGCATAGATGATAGTCCTCAGATTTGTAAGACTTTAGAAGAAATTATCGTCCCACATGGAATGAGATTTCTCGAAGTTCAAAATGCTATAGAAGCTTTACCAATTTTGATTCAAAATAAGCCAGACCTGATTTTTTTAGATTTGATTATGCCTATTGCTAATGGTTATGAAATTTGTACTCAGCTGCGCCGAATTTCAGCCTTCGCCAACACACCTATAGTTATTTTAACGGGAAACGATGGTCTTTTAGATCGAGTCCGAGCTAAGATGGTTGGTGCAACAGATTTTATTGCTAAACCCGTAGCATCAGATAAAATCATGGCTGTAGTAAGGAAATATTTACCCGTACAAACTCAAAATCAAGTCAAAAAGAGATTAGTACAATATGGTGTAAATAAGCCGACTATGATTTGGAATAATTAGGTCAGACAATTTTGGATTTTGGATTTTAGATTTTAGATTGAACCCAAAGATAAATCTGGGGGCTTTTACCACTAATGAACTATTGTTTATTCCTTATTTGTTCGCGTAGCATTCTTGACAGTAGATAGAGAGGACTAAAGTCCTCACTACAAGCCTTTCATTAATGAAAAATTTTAAGGGTGGTTTTATAACCACCCCTATATTCCCCTCATATTTAGAATTTACTGGCAATACCCTGATTGGGTATTATGTTTATTCTGAGAGATTCACCAAAGTATCAACTTGAGATGAAGCTAAGGTTGGTGCAGTGAAGATAGTCGAGTAAAGACTTGCGGGTTGCTGACGTGCGAAAACTGGTAGAACTTGACGCGCATGGGCTGCTAATTCTACTGCTTTGACATCGTAAGTCTGCGTAACTAACTTGGGATAGAAACCAATTCCGATGATGGGAATTATCAAACAAGCGGTGATAAATAATTCACGGGGTTTGATGTCAGCAACTACAGTATCTAAATGTAATTCTGCGTTTTGTTCACCGTAGAACACTTGGCGCAGCATGGAGAGTAAGTAAATGGGAGTTAAAATCACGCCTACCGCTGACAACACGATGACTACAATTTTGAAACTGGAACTGTAAACATCGCTGGAGGCGATACCGAGGAATACCATCAACTCACCCACAAAGCCACTCATTCCCGGTAAAGCGAGAGAAGCCATTGCACCAATTGTAAATACTGCGAAGGTTCTGGGCATTACTTTCGCCATACCGCCCATTTTGTCCATAACCAAGGTGTGAGTACGTTCGTAAGTTACACCAGATAAGAAGAACAAGCTAGCAGCTATTAAACCGTGGGAAACCATCTGTAATACAGCACCGCTAATCCCAATCTCTGTATAAGAGGCTATGCCGATTAAGACAAATCCCATGTGGGCAATTGAAGAGTAAGCCAAGCGGCGTTTGAGATTTGTTTGGGCAAAGGCGCAGCAAGCACCGTAGACAATGTTAACTACACCTAATATTGCTAAAACTGGGGCAAAGTAAACATGGGCATTAGGCAACATTTCAACGTTGAAGCGGATGAGTGCATAACCACCCATTTTTAACAATACACCAGCCAAAATCATGGAACCAGGTGCAGATGCTTCTCCGTGGGCATCAGGTAGCCAAGTGTGTAAGGGGAAGATGGGCATCTTCACACCGAAGGCGATTAGAAATCCTGCATAAGTTAATAATTCTAAGGCTTTGGGGTATTGCTTCATTCCCAGAGTTGCCATGTCGAAGGTGACGGTATCTCCTGAGAATGCCATTGCAAAACCAGCTACTAAGATAAATATTGAGGCTGCGGCTGTGTAGAGAATGAATTTAGTCGCTGCGTAACGGCGGTTTTGTCCTCCCCAGATGGAAATTAGCAGGTACACAGGTACTAACTCGATTTCCCACATTAAGAAGAATAACAGCAAGTCTTGGGCGACAAATACGCCAATCTGGGCGCTGTACATCACTAACATCAAGGCATAAAACAATCGCGGCTTAATGGTGACTTTCCAAGCCGCGAAGATTGCCAGTGTGTTAATTAAGCCGGTTAATAATAGTAAGGGCATTGATAAACCATCAACACCGACAGACCAATTTAATCCTAATTGTGGAACCCAAGCATAGTTTTCTACGAGTTGCAGTGTGGGGTTTTGGAAGTCGTAGCTATACCAAAAGGCAGAAATTATCAGGGCAAAGTCGGCGATCGCCACTCCCAAACCATACCAGCGAACGGTTTTGCCTTCTTTATCTGGGATGAAAGGGATGGCTAAGGCAGCCACCAGGGGCAATAAAATTATGGCTGACAGCCAGGGAAATTCAATAGCATTCATCAGTTCTGACAATCGTTTTACCTTTTTGGTTATGATTTCATTATATGAAGGAATGTGTAGTTTTGTAAATGTTGTTGATCCCTAACATCTGCTTTTTGAGGAAATTTTAGGAATAAATACTCACCAATTCCTGTCAAAACCATTCTAATTGTAAAGTTTTGCAACGTCAATACAAAATTATATAAAAAAAGGTGACCAAAGTCACCAATTCAAGTTATTATATTTAGCGTTTTGGATAAATACGAGCAATTTCAGACAATTCGATTGACAATCGACCAGACTTCCCCATCTGAGCGCACATAGGGAACTGAGATGGTCTTAAACCCTGTAATAAAGGGCTTATAGTAGACGTGCCAATACATGGGACTTAAATAATCAGCACAAGATTTCAGCAGACGGATTTCTGTGGATAGTTCCGCCGCTAGTTGATTAATGCGTTGGGCATGAACTTGAGCTATTTCTCTGGCTTGTTCTAATTCTTGCTCTTGGGTAAGTTGCTGGGATTCTTTTTGCCAATGGTCTAATTCTGCTTGTTTGTATTGTCGCTGTATTTCCAGCGCCGCGATCGCATCGTCTATACCCTTGAGTTCGACAGATAATTGGGCATTTTCTCTGGCTTGGCGGCGACAAGCTTCCACCATTGCTGAAGGTGAATCATTCTGGCCAGATAAGACATTATTAATACTCAGGGTAGCCCGTTCTTGCTGGAGTGCCTGAATTTCTGAGTTGAGGGTGGTGATTTCTGTATGAATTGGGTTAATCATGACGGTTTATCCTTGGTAGCTTGCACCTTGGGTATCCAGAGAAAGCGATCGCACTGTTGCTGTAATTCCGGTTTCTTGCCAAGCTGATAACATCGCCGCTTCTACAGCCTGGGAATTTAACTGATCTACTACAGCTAACAGTGTCGGCCCTGCACCACTAATTACCATGCCATAAGCACCAGCTTTCATTGCAGCTGTATTCACAGCATCGTAACCAGGAATCAAAGCTTGGCGATATGGCTGATGCAATCTATCTTGTAAAGCTGTGCTTAACCATTCTCCCTTACCTGTTTGCAAACCGCGCAACAATAACCCCAAATGTGCTGTGTTGAAAATTGCATCTGCACGACTGACTTGGGTGGGTAAAACTTGCCGTGCTTCACTGGTGGAAAGCTCAAAATCAGGAATGGCTAGGACTGGGACAATATTTTCATTCCAGGGAATATCGCAAATCTCCCAATTATCGCCACTGGTAACAGCGAGACGACATCCCCCCAATAGGGCTGGAACTACATTATCAGGATGTCCTTCCATTGCGATCGCTAATTCCATCACCTGTAACTGAGTCAAAGGCGCACCCGCTAATTGATTAGCACCCACTAACCCGCCGACAATGGCTGTAGCTGAACTACCCAAACCTCTGGCTAGTGGGACACCAAGCTGAATTTCCATTTTTACCGATGGCGGTGTTTGTCCTATATATTGATATAACTTGACAAAAGCCTGATACAGCAGATTACTTTCATCGGTTTGCACCCGTTCAGCTTCTGCACCTGTGACATCAATAATTAAGCCACCCTGATCGAGGCGAGTGAATTTAAACTTGTTGTACAGCGTTAAGGCTGCACCGATACAGTCAAAACCAGGCCCCAAGTTAGCTGTAGTGGCGGGAACGGTAACAGTGATACTAGAAATAACAGACATCTGCAAATACTCTCCAATCATCAACCAGCATCTCATGTAAAGGGTTGATTTGCTCATGAGTATTGCTAATTGCGGCAAGGTATGATTTGCAAAACAGAATATAGGAGTCAGCGATCGCTAGTAAATTTTTTAACGAACTTTCTCAATTATGTGTAGAACTGCTTTGAATGAGTTTAATTGACCGCGAACTAACTCTCGACACTCAACACGTTGCCAAGCATCTCCCAGATACTCCTCAAATGCAACAGCTACTGCAAAAAGAAGGAAGCGCTCATATATTTAATGATGAAGCGACAATATATATAGTTGCTCAAGCAATCATAGAGCAAGGAGAATTTACAGGGTGCATTCGCGGACACGAACGCTGTGGAATATCCTTTGACGAACCAATTGGATATCGTTTCAGTCGTGACGGAGATCAATTCCCACTTTATTACGCTGAAATGAAAGTAAAAGGAAACAAATACCATGTTATCCCACGCACAAAACCTAGCCGATAACTGGGAGTTTACAGAACTATGGATAGATCCAACTGCTTCACCTCCATACGTTCTGATTTTATTAAGCGACAGTTCCGGTAAAAGCTGTGTTTACGATCCAAATCAGAATTATCAGTTGGCGTTTTCTAGTGACAGCTACGAAGAAGCAAAACTTTGGTTACTTGAAGATGAATATGAACGAGTGGAAGGAAGATTAACAGCTTCAGTTGCAGCATGAGAAGCTTGTGGCTAGACTTTCCCAAATTGAGGGGGGATGATTTTTTTACAGGGTGAGCAATACTCACCCTAGTTTCTGCTAGAAGTTCTCGAAGTTAGCGATCGCTTTGAGAATATCTGGATAATTTGCAGCTTTTGGGGGTTAAGATGATCAAGACAAATGAGCGCTTTTGACACATCTTTAAGTATTGCGCTTATCTAGGAACATCTTTCATGCGCCGAGATTCCATATTTTATCAACTATTTCAACAATCCCCGACTTTAATATTTGAACTCTTGACAAATCCGCCAGAAAATGCACAGGCATATCGCTTTGATTCGGTAGCTGTCAAAGAACCCAAATTTGAAATTGACGGGGTATTTTTACCACCAGAAAATGAAACTCCAGGTGTGGTGTATTTCTGTGAGGTGCAGTTTCAGAAAGACGAAAAACTCTATGAAAGAGTATTTGCCGAATCCTCATTATATTTCTACCGCAACAGTGACAGATTTAGCGATTGGCAAGCAGTGATAATTTATCCATCACGCAGTATTGAACAAAGTAATATTTATCCCCATCGTGGCTTTCTGAACAGTAACCAGGTGCATCGAGTTTATTTAGATGAATTGGGAGATATTCGTCAATTACCTCTATGGGTAGCATTGATGGTATTAACCACTGTAGACTCAGAAAAAGCACCCTCTGAGGCTAAGTATTTACTTGAACGTTCCGTTTGTGAAGAAGCAGAAACCGCAAGTAGCGCCATAATTGAATTAGTTACCACAATCATGGTTTACAAGTTTGAAAAATTAAGCCGCAGAGAGGTTGAAGCGATGCTAGGAATAACACTCAAAGAAACGCGAGTTTACAGGGAAATCAAGGAAGAAGGTCGGGAAGAAGGTCGAGAAGAAGGTCGAGAAGAAGGATTACAAAGAGAAAGATCGCTCATCCTGCGTCAACTAACTCGACGAGTGGGAGAATTACCTCAAGATGTACGTCAGCGTGTGGAAACTCTCTCTTTAGAACAATTAGAAAATCTGGGTGAAGCCTTGCTTGATTTTTCCAGCATAGCTAATTTGCAATCGTGGTTAGGCTAGACAAGGCCGCAAGGCGGAAGTTAAAAGTCAAAAGTCAAAAGTCAAAAAGCTTGTTCTATAGGCTTTTGATTTATTTTAAATGGTTTATTTCCGCCCTGCTGTACTAGCCTATTGATGGTTAGAAGTTCTCGAAGTTAGCGATCGCCTGTTTCATCTTATCCACCACTTCATCCACAGGGATAGCTCCCAATTCCCCAGAAGCACGGGTACGGATACTCAAGCTGTTAGATTCAACTTCTTTGGCTCCGATCACCGCCATGACTGGGATTTTTTGTTTCTCTGCATTGCGGATGATTTTACCCAGGCGATCGCCACTGGTATCAACTTCTGCACGGATACCCTCAGCCACCATTTTCGCGGCGACATCTTTAGTAAAATCTAGCTGTGCTTCACCCACTGGTAACAATCGAGCTTGCACAGGTGCTAACCATAAAGGAAAATCACCAGCGTACTCTTCAATCAAAATTCCAATCAATCGTTCTAGAGAACCAAACGGCGCACGGTGAATCATCACAGGACGTTGGCGAGAACCATCTTCTGCCACATATTCCAAATCAAAGCGTTCTGGTAAGTTGTAATCTACCTGGACGGTTCCTAATTGCCACTCTCGTTCTAAAGCATCACTAAAGATAAAATCTAATTTGGGACCATAAAACGCCGCTTCCCCAATTCCCTCAAAGTAATTCATCCCCAACTTTTCTACAGCGCGGCGAATTGCACCCTCGGCTTTATCCCAAACTTCATTAGAACCGATATACTTATCACTGGCTGGGTCGCGGAAACTGAGTCTAGCTTTAAAATTCTTCAATTGCAGACTCTTAAACACCGACAGAATCAAGTCCACCACGTTGAGAAATTCACTGTCTAGCTGTTCAGGAGTGACAAACAAGTGGGAATCATCCACAGTAAAACCGCGCACTCTGGTTAAACCACCCAATTCTCCTGATTGTTCGTAGCGGTAAACAGTACCAAATTCTGCAAATCTAATTGGTAATTCCCGATAGGAACGTAATTCGTTCTTGTATATCTGGATGTGGAAGGGACAATTCATCGGCTTGAGAACAAAACCTTGCTCTAAAGCTGCGGCTTCTTCGTCATCCGACATCAAAGGAAACATATCTTCCTTATACTTTTGCCAGTGTCCAGAAGTTTTAAATAAATCTACTCTGGCGATATGGGGCGTTACGACAGGTAAATAACCGCGTTTTAGCTGTTCCTTCTTGAGGAAATCTTCTAACACACTCCGCAACAAAGTACCTTTAGGAGTCCATAAGGGTAAACCCGGCCCCACTTGTTCGGAAAATATAAATAAACCCAGTTCTTTACCGAGTTTACGGTGGTCTCTTCGTAGCGCTTCTTCTTTGCGCCGCTTATACTCAGCTAGTTGTTCTGGACTTTCCCACGCAGTCGCATAAATGCGTTGTAACTGCGCCTTGGTTTCATCCCCACGCCAATAAGCACCGGCGACACTTTCTAATTCAATAGCTTTGGGGTTTAATTGGCTGGTATTTTCTACATGAGGTCCGGCGCACAAATCCCACCATTCGTTCCCCAGATGATAAATTGTGATTGGTTCTTCTTTAATATCTCCCAGGATTTCTAGTTTGTAGGGTTCCTGAATTGCCGAAATCCTTTCTTGGGCTTGTTCACGGCTGACTTCTTCCCGCAGAACTGGCAATTTGCGATTAATAATCTTCACCATCTCTTTCTTGATGGCTTTCAAATCATTTTCGCTAAATGGTTCTGGACTATCGAAGTCGTAGTAAAAACCGTTTTCAATCCAGGGGCCGATTGTAACTTGCGCTTTAGGAAACAGCTTTTGTACCGCCATTGCCATTACGTGGGAAGCTGTGTGGCGAATCTGCTTTAATTTCTCCGATTCGCTGGTACGAGGTAAATAAATTTTTTCAGGTTGTTCTGATTGACTGAGAGTTGAATTTGGCGACATCGGCTGCTGAACCATTAGCGAAGTGATTGCAAAAAGATAATTTTAGTAGTTGAAGCTGTGAAAAATCTACCCAGGGGGAAGAGGCAGGGGGGCAGGGGGCAGGGTGCAGGGGAGAAAAAGCAGCAACGCACCATCTTCAATTCTCGGTGCGTTAGGACTAGCGTCCGTAACATACCCTACTTTTCTAAATCAGGAATAAGTTTCCGGTGTTGATTCAAATATAGCGAGTTTACTGGCTTTGATTACTGCCAAGTTGACTTTAATATTTCTCTGGAATTAAAACTTTTCTCATAAACCGCAGCAGATGAGTGTAAAGGAGTCAGCAGCAAATTAGGAAATCATGGCGTATTGCCTGGCGATACCTACGTTGAGCTACGTTAGCACCCTGCCGAAAATACTTTGACTGCTATATATTTCTAGAGCTTTTTTCTATTTTGTCAGGTCTACACAAACCTTACGGCAATCTTAATTTTACTCTATTTTGTAGTGATTAAAACTGATTTTTGCACAATCTATCTGAGGAGAGAGCATATAATAATGTTAAAAATTGTAAAAAATGTTAATATTTTTAGAGAAGTTAGCAATATACTTTTTATTTATGCGAGACTCGAATTTACCAGGGGCTGAGATGCTGAAAACGGTATTAGAACCTCTGCTGGAGGATTTTAATTATTGGTTTGCGCGATCGCGTGAATTGTTAGAAACCGGGCAACTCTCATTTATGAGTCACGAAGAACAATCTGATTTACTTTTGCGAGTCAAGCAAGCGCAAGATGAACTAAACGCAGCAAAGATGCTCTTTACCGCAACCGATGGACAAGTCGGGATTGAAATGACCACCTTAATGCCTTGGCACCGATTGGTAACAGAATGCTGGAATGTATCAATGCGCTCTCGTCAGGCACAGTCAGCCTAACATTGTGCTTCTGGTTGATTTCAGCAGGTTGATTGGCATCAGAACAAGAAACTATACAAGTCGCATTAAAGATTCAAAATCCTTAACATTATTTTTATTAACAAATAATGTATCCCATGCTACTTTAGTCTGAATAGATTAACAAATTTTCCCATAAAAGTATAAGCGCACGAAGCGTGCGTTAGATATTCATCTTCGCCGGATATCACCATATAGGATAGGCGAAGCAAAAGGTTACCGAATAAAGTTTTAAAACTTGCTGCTCTTAGAGGAAAATCCGATGTTACACCTACTTTACATTCTGGCTTTTACAATTCTGGCTGTTCTTGCCGTTGCTAACTTAATCCGCAACTTGATTATGTTCAGCTTTGATCGAGAACGAGTTTATCCAGGTAAATATTCATCAACCGACAATCAAGGCTATCTCTCTTCCAGAAAACAATTTATTCCCCACCCAGAATTATTAGACAACGCAGGTAACTTAATTAAAGAACCTTTGTTAGTAATGCGTTCCGTCAACGTTGAAGATGCTCGTCAACAGTTAGATGCTCTTTATGAATCTTCTCCAGGACAAAAAATCGACCGTCAAGAAGAGGGTTAATTCTTGAAAGTCATAATTTAGTATTTGTAGCATTGGGGGTTTATTAATGAACCCCTATAATTACTGAAATTACTCCTGAACAGGAGCTTCATATACAGGAAACCAGTTTTCATCTAAGATTTGTTCTAAGGAAGCAATGGGTATTAGAGGAAAGATATCGATCATCAGTTGAGAGCGATCGCCTCCGGCGGGCGTTCAGCGCCATCGCTTGCTTCTTTTCTCGCTTCTTGATAACATTGGTCAAATATTTCTAAAATATAAGGTTTTAAACTCGGACTATCTTCAAGTTCATCTTTTATCTGTCTGCGGAATGTCCTAATTTCCCCCTTCCAATGTCCTTGATTTCGTTCTCTTTCGGTATTCCAACACTCGAGTTTTAGTAGATGTTCCAGAAGCTTAATTAATAAACTTTTAATTGTGCGCTTCTCACGTCTACCCATATCTTCTAATTCTTCTAACAAATTATCCAAATCCACCGCAGAAAACTGACCCGTGCTAAGTTGGTTGATAGTTGTCCTCAGCCACAGATAATAATCTTGGTCATATAAGGTTTGAGTTGCTGGGTGTCTTATTGGTGACACCATAAACTAGCTCTACTCCTAGTCTTTTTTTCTTAATTTAGCTTAATTGAGTAATATATATCCTTAGTAATATATATATATTTCAAACATTAATTTTCTGAGTGTAAATGCTAAGTTAGCCCTCCGCCATTTATCAAAAGTTAAGTATATGTACTACTATATTGGAAGTATAATTTAAGAGAAAGAAGGTGAACGCAAAGGCAAATTAAAAGCAGTTGCACCAATGTTAGCCGCAGGGTTGAACGTAGAGCAAATAGCCGAGGCTGGAGATTTTAGTGTAGAAGATGTCAGACAGGCTACACAACAGCAGCCTGCTAGTGAATAGAGAGAGTGCAAAAAAGCATAATCTGGAGTTAATTTTTGTTAATATTGGAGATGGTGTTAGTACTTCGTCCTTAACTACCCATACCCTACCTGAGAGAAACTTGATGCTGCGACTAGAACATATCAGTAAAATTTATCCCACAGGCGAGGTTCTCAAAGATATCAACTGGGAAGTCAAACCAGGCGATCGCATTGGCTTAGTCGGTGTCAACGGTGCGGGAAAATCCACCCAGCTAAAAATTATCACTGGAGAAATTGAACCCACCGCCGGCGAAATCATTCGTCCCTCCAGTTTGCACATAGCCTACCTCAACCAAGAGTTTGAAGTAGATCCCGGTCGCACAGTTAGAGAAGAATTTTGGATCGTCTTTGAAGAAGCCAACCAAGTACAAATGTCGCTGGCGCAAGTACAGCGCGATATGGAAACGGCTACTCCAGAAGAACTGGATAAACTGATTGATAAACTAGATCGCTTACAGCGTCAGTTTGAAGCCCTTGATGGCTATAACTTAGACGCACGCATCGGCAAAATCTTACCAGAAATGGGGTTTGATTCCGAAGATGGCGATCGCCTCGTCAGTGCTTTCTCCGGTGGTTGGCAAATGCGGATGAGTTTAGGTAAAATTCTGCTGCAAAAACCCGACTTATTACTACTGGACGAACCGACAAACCATTTAGACTTAGAAACCATTGAGTGGCTAGAAAATTACCTCAAAGGTCTGAATACTCCAATGGTGATCGTTTCCCATGACCGGGAGTTTCTTGACCGCCTCTGCACTCACATTGTGGAAACTGAACGTGGTGTTTCTACCACCTACCTGGGTAACTATTCGGCATACTTAGAACAAAAAGCTGAAAATCAACTAGCACAACTGAGCGCCTACGAACGCCAGCAGAAAGAATTAGATAAACAGCAAACATTTGTTGACCGATTTCGCGCCAGTGCGACTCGCAGTACCCAGGCGAAAAGCCGGGAAAAACAACTAGAAAAAGTTGAGCGCATTGAAGCACCTGTGGCGGGAATGAAAACCCTGCACTTCCGCTTTCCGCCAGCACCCCGGAGTGGCAGAGAAGTCGTAGAGATTAAAGATTTAACTCATGTCTATGATGATAAAATCTTATTTTTAGCCACAAATCTCTTAATAGAAAGAGGCGATCGCATTGCTTTTCTTGGCCCCAACGGTGCGGGTAAATCTACGCTTTTACGCGTGATTATGGGTATGGAACCACCCACAGAAGGCCGCGTGCAAATAGGCGAACACAATGTGATTCCCGGTTACTTTGAGCAAAACCAAGCCGAAGCTTTGGACTTAAACAAAACAGTCATAGAAACTATCCATGATGAAGTTCCCAACTGGACAAACGAAGAAGTCCGTAGGCTTTTGGGACAGTTTTTGTTCACAGGTAACACTGCATTTAAGTCAGTAGATGCATTGAGTGGAGGAGAAAAAGCTCGTTTAGCATTGGCGAAAATGCTGTTACGTCCAGCCAATCTCCTGATTTTAGATGAGCCGACTAACCACTTAGATATTCCAGCAAAGGAAATGTTGGAAGAATCATTGCAGAACTATGATGGCACAGCGATTGTAGTTTCCCACGACCGCTATTTTATCTCGCAAGTAGCCAACAAAATCGTCGAAATCCGCGACGGTGAATTCCGGGTCTACTTAGGAGATTATCATTATTACCTGGATAAAATTGCCGAAGAAAAGGAACAAGCTAAATTAGCTGCAATAGCTGCCGAAAAAGCTGCGAAGAAAGCTGCTAAAGCTGCCAAATCTTCTGGAAAAGGGAAATGATCAACTGCCCAGTAGTGGCCTTAAAAGGTCACTACTAAACTCATGGCTCATTAAGTCGAGACAAAAATACAGATAACAGTTATTAGAAGATTAAGTTAATCAGCAGAAATTCACTTGCACTGGTGATTAGCAGTGGTATCATTCGGATATTACAAAAAGTAAAGGGCAATTTTACTATGACCAAAGCACCTGTTGCGCCTGTGGTGCTAGTCATTTTAGACGGGTGGGGCTACTGCGAGGAGAAGCGAGGAAACGCAATTGTCGCTGCTAAAACTCCCATTGTGGAAAGCTTATGGACAGCTTACCCGCACACCCTCATTAGCACATCAGGAAAAGCCGTAGGGTTGCCAGAAGGTCAGATGGGCAACTCGGAAGTGGGTCATTTGAACATTGGCGCTGGGCGAGTAGTACCTCAAGAATTGGTACGCATCTCGGATGCGGTGGAAGATGGTTCTATTCTCAAAAACCCGGCACTTGTCAGAATTTGCCAGAAAGTTCGCTCAGGGAATGGTAAGCTGCACCTAGTGGGGCTTTGTTCAGAGGGAGGGGTACACTCTCATCTCAGCCATCTCTTCGGACTACTGGACTTAGCCAAGGCACAGGACATTTCACAAGTGTGTATCCACGCCATCACCGATGGTCGTGATACTGCCCCCATCGAGGGTATAAAAGCAATCAAGCTATTGCAGAAGCAGCTAGACGATAAAGGCATTGGACGCATAGTCACCCTCAGCGGTCGTTATTACGCGATGGATCGAGATCACCGTTGGGATCGGGTGAAACGCGCCTACGACGTGATGACACAAAATGGTGCGGTTGATGGTCGTCAAGCGGTGGAAATTTTGTCAGCATCTTACGCTGAAGGTGTGAAGGACGAGTTTGTCAATCCAGTCCGTATTGCCCCTGGCGCAATAGAACCAGGGGACGGTGTGATATTCTTTAACTTCCGCCCAGACCGCGCTAGACAGTTGACTCAAGCTTTTGTCAGTCCCGAATTTACAGGCTTTGAAAGACAGCAAATTCAGCCGTTGTCCTTTGCTACCTTTACTCAATACGATTCAGAACTACCAGTAGATGTAGCTTTTGAACCGCAAAATTTGAGTAATATTTTAGGCGAAGTAGTTGCCAATAATGGTTTGCAGCAGTTTCGTACGGCGGAAACGGAAAAATACGCCCACGTCACCTATTTCTTTAATGGGGGACTAGAGGAACCTTTTGCTGGGGAAGACCGAGAACTTGTAAGTAGTCCCATGGTCGCAACTTACGATAAAGCCCCTACAATGTCAGCAGAAGCAGTTACAGATGTAGCGATCGCTGCCATTAAGAAAGGTGTCTACTCTTTAGTGGTGATTAACTATGCTAACCCAGACATGGTAGGGCATACTGGTCAAATAGAAGCCACAGTTACAGCTATTCAAACAGTAGATCATTGTTTGGGTCGCTTACTCACCAGCATTAGCAAAGCCGGTGGCACAGCCATGATTACTGCTGACCACGGTAACGCTGAGTATATGCTAGATGAAGAAGGTAATCCCTGGACAGCTCACACGACTAATCCAGTCCCCTTCATCTTAGTGGAAGGAGAAAAGATCAAAATCCCTGGACACGGTACCAATGTGGAACTGCGAAGCGATGGCAAGCTAGCCGACATTGCACCCACCATTCTAGAGATTTTACAGCTGCCCCAACCGTCAGAAATGACAGGGCGATCGCTATTGCATCCAGCCGGATATGATGTGCAACCCACTCGGACTCCTGTGGAAGCTGGTATGTAAACAAGCTGAGGAGTGAAGATTTTTCTCACTCCTCGCTTTCGACTTTTGATCCCAATTTGAAATTTGTTATAAGAGAGATTGCTAATCATGACAGCTACTAATATTGTGCAAGGCATTTGGGCCCTTTCTGCTTTAGGTTTAATTGTTTTGGTGCTGCTACATAGCCCCAAAGGTGATGGAATTGGTGCCATTGGCGGACAAGCCCAATTATTCAGCAGCACCAAGAGTGCAGAAGACACCTTAAACAGAGTTACCTGGGCGCTGACAGTCATGTTTATGGGTTTAACAGTGGTTTTAAGTGCCGGTTGGTTACCTAGATAAAAGAGGGAAAATAGGATAATGGGAAATAAAATTCAATACCCAAAACCTAAAACCCGCAAACATTTAAATATCCGCAGATTACTAGCAGTTCTAGCCTTATTCATTGGCGCAGGGCTGCTAGTTATTTTTACTAACCTGCCATCTCATGCTGTAATCGAAAGCAGTTCTATCTCCCCATCTCCTCATCCTCTACCGCCTACACTGGCGCAATGGCAAGATAATACAAATAGTGGTGACTACTTTTCCCAAGTAGAAAAAACACAGGTAGGTTATTTAGTCTGGTCGCAATTTCCGGTTAAAATCTATGTAGACAGACCACAAACAGCGAGTAATCAGCAGGCTCAGGCATGGTTTAGCAGTGTCTTAGAGACTGTACAAGAGTGGAGTGCTTATTTGCCCTTGGTGGTGGTGGAACAGCCGGATATGGCTGATATTACTATTTTGCGAAAAGCACCGCCTCTGCAATTTTCTCGTGATGGTAATTTTCCCCGTGCGCGTTCTGCACAAGCCACTTATGAGTTATACACCAGTAATAATGTTTTATCGCACCGCTTCACTATCTTATTGAGTCCTACTCAAACAGGTGTATTTCTCAAAGCAGCCTCCCGCCACGAACTCGGTCACGCTTTAGGAATTTGGGGTCATAGTGATTTACCAACTGATGCTTTATACTTTTCCCAAGTTCGCAACCCACCACCTATTTCTCCCAGAGATGTGAATACTCTGAAGCGGGTTTATGAACAGCCGACTACTTTGGGATGGTCTGTAAACAAATTTTTGTATAAATTTTCAAAGTACTGGACTGACAAGCTTAAAATAGTGCATTAGGAAAAAGCAGAAAACATTGATTTATCTCAATTTTCTAATCTATTGCAACATTTTAGCCTTGTCACGCCACTACGGACTTTATAGAACCCATTTGACATTGAATTATTTTAAATAGTATGATATTATACAAAATTTGTTGCAAATAACCGTGCGTAATGATAATTCTTTGTACCCACAATGATGGGGGTGTAGGAAAAACTACACTTGCTGTTCATATTTCAGGCATTGTGCTGAATAGAAAAGATAGCACACTCCTAGTCGATTGTGATGACCAAGCAGATTTTTGGCAATTTCATCTTGGTAGTATTCCAAACAAATTAAATGACTTGGAAAAGCTTGAAAATAGTACAGTAATTTGGAATAAAAATCGGGCTTCTTTAACGAAAGAAGTACAAAAAGGGCAATATGATCATATTATTTTAGATATTGATAGTCCTCTTCAAAACACAGTTCAGACAATTATAGGTAATGATCCTGATTTAATTGTAGTCCCAGTTAATAAATCTCAAAAAATTAAAGCATTGCGTAATCTTCCTAGAACACTGAAAGTTATTTCTCAACTTGAAAGTAAAACTGGTTACCAGACCCAAGTAATTATTGTGCCTCTAGGAATATCAAAAGACTCTGTATCTGAAGTTGTTTTTAAACTTAAAAAAGAAGATAAGCCCCAAAAATATAGAATCGCGCCAGAAATGCCTGATTATCAAGAGGAGATGCAAACTGCGATTTATCAAGATAGAAAATATATCTGGGATTATGAAGGTTTGGATTTTTTATATGATTACTTTGCCGATTTGTTGGAAAATTAAAGGAGATTAAAGATGGCCACAGACAATAAAAAAAAGGACGACTATTTAGCTGAACAAGCTATTAATGATGGAATTCAATTAAAAGAAACTAAACAGGAAGAATATGTCATCAAATATACAAATTCAGAATTAGACAAAATTCAGAAATTAACGGAGATTCTTCGATTATCGAAAGAAGCGTTTATGGAATCAGCAATTAGCTATGTACATTTTCGTTTTACTAGCGATCAAGAAAATACACAAAAGACTATACATCATCAAACAGCAAAGTATATGGATGAGTCAAAAAAAATTGATATTGAACATAATATACCACCAAAGGAACGTGATCGACTTAAAGGAAAAATAAAGTTATCACCTGAAACATCTCAAAAATTAGATGAGTTAAACATGAAAGAGAAGATAAATGAATGCTTATTTACTGGAATTAATTTACTTTATGAACAACTAATTGATAACTTAAAACCAGCAAAATCAGAAAACTAAGAATGGATTACTTAGAGATTGATGCATTAGTAAATGGAATTATTTATTCCAATGAAGCAGTTAAACAAGAGTTAGGTAGGCGTTTTGCTGTTTATCTTGGTTTAACGCCAGGAAAATCTGGTAGTGATGGTGGAATAGATGGTTATGCAACAGTAAATAATGAAATGATTTATTTTCAATCTAAGTTATCTCAGAATATATTGGATGCTTCCTGTACAGCAGATTTTGTTGGAAATCTTATAGTTCATCAAGCTGATATTGGAATAATGTTGGCTGGTATTGGTTATACAGATGGATTTCGTTCTCGTTTAAAGCAAGCTTCTCAAAGTAAGCTACTGAATATACAACCAAAGATTCATTTATTAAACCTTGAGGATGTTTTTGGGGAAACGACTACATTTAAAAAAGCGAGTAAAGATTTACCTATTTTGAGAGATTTAAGTAATGGAGAATGGGCTAAACACAAATAGGATAAGGATATAGTGGCGTGACAATGCAAACTGCTATATTAGATATCAGACACAAAAAAATAGGGACATTCCAGAGAAAGTCCCTACAAGGGTTTTAGAAAAAGCATATTTAAATGTGGTATATGTCTTGCAAATTTGAGAAATATTGTATTAGGATAGGCAACGCCTACCCTGTCAAACTTAAACGCGACGCAGATTTAGCAGTTCTTCAGGAGAAGCCAGCATATCAATAGCTACGAAGAAAATTTTGCCTTCGGGATTGATTAAGAACCGCCAAGCAATATTCATACCCACAGTTACACCGAACCAAGGAGTTTGGACAACACCTGTAATTTTAAGTTGCTTAGAACCAT
>REBL01000277.1 GCA_007692755.1 Nodularia sp. (in: cyanobacteria)
TAATCATGTCGTGTTCAATGGCGTTGACACGAGCTTCTAGGGTTTTGGTACGCAGGAGGTTTTTAGACAGTTTGGGGCGCATAACTGTGGGAGGTGGGGGAGGGGGTTTCCAAAGGGGGAGGCTTCCCCATTTGGCAAGCCTGTCGTCCGAGCGGAGCGAGGTTTGCCGGAGGCAAAAGACACGGCTTGCTTCTAGCTACGCTGCGGGGGATAGGCGACAGGTGATTGGGGGCGGAAGTGCGCGGGGGTAGCCGGGATTGGGGTAGGGGGATTCAGGGGGGACGAAGGACAATTACAGCGTAGCTGAAACATAATAATTATATCAGTGAAAACTGAATTACTGCGACGGCATAGCCAGAGGGATAAGGCTATGGTTAGCAAGAGTTAGCTGCAAGAGTCAGCTAAAGTCGGCATCGGATGAATATAAAGACGGCGTAGCCGGACATGAAAAGTAGATCAGCTTTTAATAAATGATGGTAATGGCGTAGCCAGAATGGGAGAATTATATCAGTGTCTAATAAATGATGATAACGGCGTAGCCGCATGACGGAAATTACAAGCAGCGTAGCTGGGAGTGGCGAGGGGGACAATCAGCATCAGTGAAACGGCATCAGTTAAATGATGCTGACGGCGTAGCCGCATGACGGAAATTAAAACCAGCGTAGCTGCAATCGGCTGAAATTCTAGAGTTATACAATCTCAAAAATAGGGGAAAATATATAAATTATGATGAGCAATTTAATTTCATAGCAATGGTTGAGCCAAAAGATTCTGAGAAGATTACTAAGGGCAAGATTGATGAGGCGATTAGCGTCTTAAAGGAGCAAAAGCCGAAGGAGCGCGAGGATGTATCAGACAGGGAAGCTGTTCGCAAGATGAGACGGTACATTGAGAAGCTGACTTCTGATAAATATGGCTATACTTACGATGAAGTTTCAGAAATGTTGGCTGGGCAGGGCATCAATTTGAGTGGTAGCCGAATTAAGTATTTAATAGGTGAGTTGAGGAAAAGCACTCGTCGCCAGAAAAAGACTCTAGAGAATGAAAATTCTGGTGGGGCGAGTGGGACTACTGCGGCTCAGAAACCTGCTAGTAGCACTAAAAGCCAGAAAAAAAATTAGTAGTCAAGTAGTCAATACAGCGAAAGTCAAAAAGAAGGGTGTGGGCTATGCTGACTTTTCACGGCATCTGGAAAACGCCATTTTGAGCTTTTCTCAAACCATCATTTTTACGTTAGTTATTTTCATTAATTTAGAGCTATTGATAATTAGCCTGTGGAAAAAGTCACGTTGTTTCGCGGTTTACAGAGCTTTGGTGCGGCGTGACAAGGCATACTGAACGGGACGCTCACTCAATGATTAAGTAGACAATCATGAAGGAGAGCATCTTTTACTACTGATAGGTCAGTAGCGATGTAAGCAGATAAATTTTTTCAGGTCACTGTCGGGTTAGTTACGGCTTGTACCGGAGCAAAGTCTGAGTAAACTTCAATGGGTAAACAACGCAAGATAATCATCAGCAAGTTAGCCCTAACTTCAGGAGTGCAGTGGTGTAAAATTCGCCGCATCGCAGTATTGGTAACGCTTATAGCCACTTCAGCTATATGTTTTAAGGCATCTTCTGGTGATGATTCCGACTCAGTAACCAGGAGGGGGAAGTATTCACGGGCAAACCACTTTTCCTCGTCGCTCAAGTCTGTGAAATTTTTATTACTATCGCTATAAAGACTGTCTAATAGTAAAAGTAATATTTTTCTAAACTTAAACCAACCGCCCCAGCGTTTGGTAAATTTGCTCACCCATTCCTGGCTAATGCCGATGATTTTGGCTATCTCAGTTTGACCAATTTTCTGATTCGACTGCCAAAGGTGGGTGAAAGCGTTGACGATGGCGTGTCCAGTCTGCTGTTCGCGGTTACCCGCTTCGGTGCAGAAATCGCAGGCATCGACAACCTCTAATTTCACGCCAGGGAGTTCATCTAAGAGGAAACTGAGGTCATAGTCAGCACAGAAGTAAAATGTTAGCTGTTGGTTGGGGCGACGATGAGCGCGTAATCGACCAATCTCTTGAATGATTTCGGCTTCTAGCAATTCGATGAGATACTTTTGGAAGGTGCTTTCTGGGTCTTCTAGGTTGACGGGTTGACCAGTCATCACCTGAAAATGTGCTGCTAACGAGCCGATGTTTTGGTAGGGAATGCCAAAGCTGGCGATCGCGTCGGCATCACTAAACCTGTTAACACCACGACCATCGACAAAGTGACCGTATTCAATGCGGTTTTCCGCTTGGGATGCGATTTTTTTCCACTCGATAATGCCGATATGCTTGTGCATTTGAAGCAAAGTTTTTTTCAGGGCATTAACACGGTCAGTTAAGGAACTAGAGCGATTTTTAGACAATTTACCCAGCCCAGTGACATTGACCACCTTTAAATTGCTGTAGTCGGGGCGTGACTGCTGGATGACTAACACGGGATCATGATAGTTGAGTTTCAATTTCAACTTCTGGGCGGTGGTAGTGGCATCAAGGTAAATATTAAATTGGGCAGAGTTGGCCAATTCAGTATATTTGGGGTAAGGACGATAAATGGTTACTACACCCCAATTACAAGCCAAAGAACCTTTACCTTTCCAAGCTTCCAGGAAATCGGTGAGCCAGTATAAAGGCAATTCCAGAAATTCCCTACCAGCATGAAGGGCGCTGTCTCTAGTTAATTGCTTGGCAGCATAACGGGCAGCGGCGCTTTTTTTGAGTTGTTGGTCAGCCTGGATATCAAGGGAATCCAAATCAGCGAGAAAATCTAAATGAGGTTCTAAAATCTGCTGAATCGCTTCGATGTCTAAACCTTCTGGGAAATCCGGCAGTACCGCCCGGATGTCATGATCATTAAACCCGTAACGGGAATTAGGCTTAATATCTTGGGTGAGCAGCGATCGCAAAACCTGTAAAATGGGCTGGAGTTTTGACCATTGTTCAGGGGGTAAGCCGCTTGTAGCTAATTTGGCAACAGTGGTATCAAAATCGCTCAATCTCAATTCCAGTGAACGCACAGGCTTGATGAGAGTCCCTGCTTCTTCCCAAATCCGCCCGACTGTGAAAGGTTGACCAGCCGCGTTGGTTAAGGTAACGGGGGTAGAGTCGGGATGCGCTCTGATTTCGGAGTAATTTTGAATTACCGTGCGTTTTTGGTCTCGGAAGCCAAAACCAGGGCCAGAGGTGAAACGACATTGATTCTTAGAGGAACAACCGTCACAGATGGGGCTAATGGAACTTTCCTCAAAATCTAAAGAGTGAAAGTTTTTCTCCCGAAATCCTTCAAATAAGTAACTGCGGTGACAATTGCTATCAGTATCAGGAGTTTCACCTGGTTTGGGACGCAGGAGGAAGTTTTCGCCCATTGGGGTGGTGCGGCTGGTGTCAATTTTTAAACCATTGTGCCGCACGGGGAGGTCAATAAAGTTAGCCTCGATGGGTAGAGTGGATGGGTTTCTGTGGTTGGCATCCTGGTAAATTAATTTATCGATCCCGAAGATGGCAGCTGTCAGTTGTCCAGCGTTGTGGGATTTGCCCAGTCCTGGATGAGAATTATCTAAAATTTGCGTCCAGCCCTTAGATATCGCTTCCACCCAGGCGGCGATATGTTCTTCTGGTTGGCACTCAATATACATATTGCCGATAATTTCGCTTCTGTGTGGGATATTGCCCCGCTTGTAGACAATTATCTGCCGGCTTGGGGTGGTAGTTTCGGGTACTGGCTGCGGTGATGTGGGTGCTGGCTCCCCTGATGTGGGTACTGGCTGCGGTGATGCGGGTGCTGGCTCCCCTGATGTCGGGGTTGAGAATCCTTGAGCAGCTTTAACAACAGGAGCGAAAGCCTGTTTTAATAAGTTTTTAAAACTGGTTAAGTCCTCTCTGACTCGTCCCAATTCCCACTCTTGGCGGGTAATTAGTCCTTCGTCCTGTTGATATGGTTCATACTGCTGTTGCGGAAAGCGGAAGCCGTACTGTTTGGCGATGTGGAACAGTGTCCCAATGGTGATCCCCGCACGTCGCGATCGCTCAAAGCTCCTAATTTTGGCTCGAATGTTCCAGGTTTCCCCTTTGATGCTTGGTGACCACTGCTCTGCTATGATTTCGGCATCAGTAGCCCCGTAATGGCTGTATAGTGCCATTAAGACCTGTAAGCATTCTTGATAATTCCCAGACCCCATGCTGCGCTGAGGAATGTATGATAGTGCCTGTTTTATTAGCTGGTCTATATCCCAGTTGTTGGCTTGTGCTTTTTCTTGGAATTGGATACGGCGGGAAGTAATTTCGGCTATGCGTCGTTCATATTCAATTTTCTCCTGGTGAGCAGTGGCTACTGCTTCATCTATCCATTCTGCTGGTAATGTTGCTTCGGGGTTGACTAGGGGAAATTCGGCTTCTGAACTGCCATAAAATACACGGGAAGCATCTTTACACGCGGGGTCATGGGGCAGTTCCTGCATCAAAGATCGCGTACAAGCTTCTACCGTATCAGCACCCTCAACATATTCGGGTAGAAGGAAAACCAGCCGAAATTTATGCCAGTCTGGTTTGTGACTAGCTGTTGTATAGATTAAAGCACAGTGTTTTTGGATGAAGGGATGGGCTAGTGCTTCTTCTATGGTTAATTGGTGTTTGTAAACTTTGATGTAGTTCCCGTTAGAGTCTTTGATTGGTTTGCCTTCAAGATCACGGGCGACATCGGAATTATCAATATCGAGTAGTAGCCAGTGAGAACCGATGACATTGGCTTTACTGCGCCATTTCCCGCCTAATAAGCCAGCACAAATGGCGTGACCTGCTTTGATATGGCGCTGGACATCCGCTAGAGTCCCTTCTGTATCTTGGAAGTTGGCGGCCAGCTTCTTAAAATCCCAGTCTTTATTTTTTCCAGTGGCGTTATACGCAAACCTGATGATGTTGGGTTGTATAAACTCTTGTGCTGCCTCTGGAGCTTCAGCCTGTTTAGCTGTTGGTGGTTGCGGTGCTTTTGAGTGGTAATTTTGCTGTAATTCTAACATTTTGTCCATCCTCCTTGATGTGTAGTGGAGGAATTGGAGCTATCCGGTGTAGTAATCTTATATACAAGCTTTTGAAAATATAAAAAGATAAAATTCCTGAGTGGCTCTTTCTATCTGGGTGGCCAGTGTTAAAATGGCTTAATACTCCAAAAGATTTGATAAGATTGCTATTAGGGATATTAATTAGGCCGTTCAAAACCCAATCCCCAATTCCAATGGCATCGAAATCAGAAAACCTCGGTATCCCAACGGGATACGGGGTTTTCCACTGTTAGCCTATGTGTACTTGGCTAACCAATTTTTGACAAACTCGGTTGTTTCCGACTCTGGAATGACAAATGCACTGCCTTTTCTCCTAAGAACCAGAATTTTCATACTTCCTATCTCCGTATAAAGATGTTCTTTGTGATTTGGTGATGCCTTTGTAGGAGGCCATAAAACCAAAACTTTTGCGGTGGGAGTCTTTTGAGCCTCACGGGAGGACATCAAAAACTTATCTCTGTTCTTGTTGAGCCACTTCTCATAATCTGCTAACTCAATCAGTGGGCAGGGTTTCCACAGTTTCAATCCATTTTTGTCTTTGCGCTTGACTTGTAAAACTTCTCTACTTTCGTTGTAGACAATTTCTCTATCTCCTTTTGACCGAATGGAGATAAACAGGTGAGTTGTTTGTGGAAACCTCACAAACAAGTCGATAGGGTTGTTGTTTTCTACCGGAAGTGTTGGGAAGACTTGTACACCTTGGTTTTCAAACTCATGGAAAATTGAGGTTCCTAATTTTTCCAACCGCGCCAATTTTTGAGTTACTACCAATGGCTTGTAAGCCAATCCGAAAATTAACCAACCCAACGGATGTATAACACCACCCGTACCCATCGCCAGACTACCAGCCGCTAGAGCTTGAGTGGAGGCATAGTCTTTTGCCTCCCTAATTTTTCTAAACGCCGGTTCGTTGTGCAGTGGGAGTTGAAAATTGCTTGGTCGGTCTTTCACGGTAGTCATAGGAGACACCAAATATTCATACTAATGCTACCTTTACTGATGGTAATCCTTGACACGGCATTTTTTACAAAATAGCCATTTATATAAAAGGAAAATTAAATATGTTTTGCAATTGGTTAGCGATCGCGTTCCGCGCTGTGCCGGAGGAAATCGCTTATGCTCACTTGCCAGAGGGCATGAAAAACCGGGGGATTTGGGGGTGAATTTTTCATTGCAGATTTATTTCATCCTTTGCGTGGTAAGGGTCGCAGTGGCATTTGAAATGTATCTGCAAGTCCCATTTTGGGGGTGCGACAGGGAATAAAGGAGCGATTTGGCGTGTCGCATTAGCTGAAAAGCTGATTCTACCGTTGTTAGCAACAGCGATTTTGCATTTACACTCTTGCATAATTATTTCAAATCATTGAAGTTAACGCCGAGCGATATATTAAAAACTCCCTCTATTTTTCTGATAGTCTCCTCAGTTACACATCCTAGAATTTCTTCATTTTCCAAGTGATACCAATATGACCTGCTAACGCCAGCTTCTTTACAAATCTGGGTTAGCGGTCTTCTGTCCCCCTCCCTAGCCTTCCGTATCCTGTCCCCTAGTCCAGGGAAGTCCCTCTCTAATTCAATAGTTTTTTTAACTCGCACAGTGTCCATAATTAAAAATCTTGATATTCATCATATTGTATTCTGTCGCCTTTCACTTGTCTTATGGCTTAAGACATGATACGCTAGTTTGCAGATGTAATTCATCTGTCTGCCTATGCAAACACGGGATACATACTATCGACAAACTTATGAAGCCGTAGCAGGTGAAATAAGTAATCGGCGTTGGCGAGGGTTGCACCAAGAGTTAAAAGCTTCTGGGTTACTAATAACAGTTCAAACTTTGCGGATGTATGCACAGTTTAAAATGTTGCATCCCAGAACCCCAATCACGAAGCAAGCGATCGCCACCTACGAAAGTTTTCAAAATACTTACGCTGATTATTCTGATTTTACTGGCATTGAATTGTTAGAAATACTCAGAACAATCAAACCTCACGTAACAGACCGAATGCTGATAAATGCTTGGTATAAGGCAGGTTTACAGTTTTCGAGAACTGCCAACTACGACTTTAATCAAGCATCAAAAATAGTTTTTTACACCGCAATTACTAGACCATCTAGCAGGATTTACAAATGAAAGAACTCAAGAACAAAGTAGACTCTATCCGCCGAACTCTCAAGGCTAA
>REBL01000139.1 GCA_007692755.1 Nodularia sp. (in: cyanobacteria)
CCATCGCATCTGGTGATGCTGACTTAGTTTCTTTTGGCACATTATATATTGCCAATCCAGACTTACCAGAACGTTTTCGCTTAGATACAGCATTGAATGAACCTGACCGCAGTACCTTCTATGGAGGCGACGAGAAGGGCTATATTGACTATTCCTTCCTCAACCCCTCAAAAATTGCTTAACTCAGGGACTGACAAGCCTAAAACAGTACCTTAGACGTAGGTTGGGTTAAGCGCAGCGCCACCCAACGCACAATTTTTTGCGTCATTTTAAGCTGGCCATACCACTAAAATTTTTGGGTAATTTATTTTTTGGTTTTCCCTAAAATTGTGTTTCCGATTGCTGAACTTGTTCAACAGGACTAGGGAAAGAAATAGGATCAAGGGATTGGCTAGGCGAATTTAATTGCGGTTGTTCCGGTGATGCTTCAATAACGGCATCACTGAAGTAAGAGCCAACAATCTTGTCATAGTTAGAAGCAACGGCTAAAAATGCCCCACCCAAAATATAAATTGGCAACGGCAGATTAAATGCTTTTAACCAATCGAACAGTTCTGCCAAAGCGAACAATACTAAAAAACAAGCCAGCCAAACCCTCATTCTTTCATCCTCCCTGTGCAAGCATTCCCTGCTAATAGGTTAAACAGCTTGCATAATAGTTGATGTTCAGTGTAACCACAAATGCCAAGAAAACCTGACATTTTACGGAATTTATTGATCCTGGGGTGAGCGAACATACTCACCCTTTTATACAAATTAAGCCGACTTATGAGCAATAAAATACTTACTCATAAAGTGAACTTGGATCTCTATCTTGTCAAAACCAGCTTTTTCTAGACGTTCTACCAAATCATCATGAGTATAATCCCGATAGTAGGGTTCATGAAAGATTTCTGGGAAAGATTCCATACTCACCGCAAATTCAGGGGAATCATTTAGTTGAATAGAATCACAAATCACAAATACTCCCCCCGGTTTTGTGACTCGGAAACATTGCTCAATCACTGTTTGTCGCACTTTTGCGGGTAACTCATGGAAGAGAAACACAGAAGTTACAGCATGGAAATAGTCGTTTAAGTAAGGTAACTCTTCCGCATTGGCTTGTAAAAGTTGCGGTAACTCTCCAGGCATTTCCGATAGTTGTTGATTCGCCTTACGCAAATAAGTTGGTGACAAATCTGTACCATACAAGGATGCTTGAGGTAAAGCTGCCCGAATCATCTTCAGTGTTCGCCCAGTACCACAAGCAACATCTAAAACCCGCATTTGTCGTGGCGCAACAGCATCAAAAGCCTTTAACCCTTGCTTCAAAGGAGCAAGAATCCGCCGGCGCATCGGGTCAGCTGTCCCACTAAAGAGAATTTCCACTTGTAAATCATATAAATTGGCGGAATCATCGCTCAAATAACCATTAATTTGGTTATGAAAATTCTGCACATAATAGCTGGGATAACCATCTGTCTCTATTTCCGGCGAAAATTCTTGATATTTCTTTTGTTCAGACCGTTCCCAGATTTGAGGTAGGTCTAGGCATAGCAGGGGATAATACCGAAAAAAATCTGACCAAGGGTTGTCAAATAGTAGGCTTTCGGGATATACCCCTTTTTCAGCATCATGCCAGTCTGTTTCTAGCAGCAGATTCATTTCTTGTTGAAGTTTGAATAAAACCTCGCGAGGAATGGGTTTGCCCTTTTGCCCTAGAGTGGGATGAATTAGATTCATCAACCGTGAACTTAAGGTTTTATGAGCCAAGCCAAAGTAACTTTTGCCTTGTTGAAAGGTTTGATAAGCCAACTTGCTTAAAGTGTCAGACATAAGAATATTGAGTGTTTATCAGTTTTAGTTATCTATATGTAAAAAATTGTAACGGAAAATTCATTTAACTTTAGGAAGATGAATTAAATAATGTGCAACTTTGGTTTTTGACCTCACCCCGCCTTTGACTTTCGTCAAAATCTCCCATCTCCTTACCAAAGAGAATCCGCCTGAAGAAAGTTTTGGTAAAGCTTTTGACAAATAGTCATCACCAAATACGAGAATATAAATTTTTGTTGCAAAAACGCATTTTTGTAACTTAGGCTACAGAAATCTCGCTAATATAGAAATTGAAGGGATAAATAACTAAACATTTATTACTAAAACCATAAGGAGGACTGCGATCATGTCTATTCAAGATAGAACTCGTGCGTTAGCGATGCGTCAATATCAGCAAGTGAAGAATCGTCAACAATCAATGCTGATGCGTGCGGCACAGGAACTCGGTCTTCCTGAAGAATTATCCGACTACTGGAGTCCTCTTCAAGGGAAAATTGATCCGACCACGAGGTCAATGTATGAAAGCAGCCACGCTTCAATGAGCTAGCACCACCGCTACGCGGAAGTCAAAAGTCAAAAGTCAAAAGTCAAAAAGCTGATTGTATAGGCTTTTCATTGATTTCCAAAATAGACGAAAAGTCTAGTTTTCTGGATTTAAAATGGCAATAAACTCAATTTTTGATTGTGATAATTAAAAAAAGCCACCCTCATCGGGTGGCTAAAAATTCCCTACTAATCGCAATTAGCAATCGTAATAGAGGTAAAACTCATAAGGGTGAGGACGCATCTGCAACTGCTTAACTTCGTTAGCCAGCTTGTAGTCAATCCAGTTTTGGATGAAGTCTTCGGTGAACACGCCTGATTCTGTTAAGAAAGCATGATCATTTTCTAGTGCTTCCAATGCCAATTCCAGAGAACCTGGAGTTGAAGGAACCTTCGCCAGTTCTTCTGGAGAGAGTTCATAGATATTTTTATCTAGGGGTTCACCAGGATGGATTTTGTTCTTGATGCCATCAATACCAGCACACAGCATAGCTGCAAATGCCAAGTAGGGGTTAGCAGTCGCATCAGGACAACGGAACTCTAAGCGCTTGGCTTTGGGGTTATCGCCAGATAAAGGAATCCGCACAGAAGCAGAACGGTTACCTTGGGAGTAAGCCAAGTTCACGGGTGCTTCGTAACCAGGTACGAGGCGTTTATAAGAGTTAGTTGTGGGATTGGTGATGGCCAAAAGTGCTGGTGCGTGCTTCAGGATACCACCAATGTAGTACAGCCCCATGTCACTCATACCAGCATACTTATCACCAGCAAATAGAGGTTTGCCATCTTTCCAGATGGACTGGTGACAGTGCATACCTGAACCGTTGTCGCCAAAAATCGGCTTTGGCATAAAGGTTACAGTTTTGCCATATTTTTTGGCAACATTCTTGATGACATATTTGTAAGTCATCAGCCAGTCAGCAGCTTCAATCAATTTACCAAAGCGGAAACCCAATTCGCACTGACCGCCAGTTGCAACTTCGTGGTGTTGTTTCTCAATTGGTACGCCGCAATCTTTCATTGTCAGCAGCATTTCGGTACGCATATCTTGGAAGCTATCCGTTGGCGATACGGGGAAATAGCCTTCTTTCAAGCGTGGTTTGTAACCCAAGTTGGGGCTTTCTTTCCTCCCAGAATTCCAACTACCTTCTACAGAGTCTACATGGTAGTAGCCTTCATGGGCATTTTGGTCATAGCGGACATCATCAAAGATAAAGAATTCAGCTTCAGGGCCAAAGAATGCTGTATCACCAAGACCAGTAGAAACTAAGTAATCAATTGCTCGTTGGGCAATAACACGGGGACAACGGCTGTACCATTCGCCTGTGCGGGGTTCTTTAATACTACAAACTATACTTAACGTCGGCTCTTTCATGAAGGGGTCGATCCAAGCAGTGTTGGCATCGAGTACCATCATCATGTCCGATTCGTTAATGTTTTTCCAACCCCGAATGCTGGAACCGTCGAAAGGTACGCCATCAGAGAAGGAACTTTCATCGATTTGGTCTTGGTACAAGGTGAGATGCTGCCAAGTTCCTGGTGTATCGATGAATTTCAGATCAATCATCTGAATATTTTGGTCTTGGATCAATTTCAAGACTTCTTTTGGGGTTGTCATTGTTACTCCTTCTCTACCTATTTCCTAAAATCAAACCAGAATCTTCCAAAGCATCCTAACCCAGATGATTTGAACTAAGTTGTAGATGACACACCTGAAATATCATAAATCCTGGACATTAGAAGATTTTGTAGTTTTTGCTACAGCTTATCTGGATTACAGCTTATATTAACCTTTTGCCTTACATCTGCACAAAACGTAAAGTTCATCTCATAGGGGTCAACTTTGGCATAGAATCCTTAGATAGCGGATGAATTGTTTTTGTGCCGCATCATATTTTAAATAAAATACATGGCACAAAAATTTACTGGTGCGTAAGTGCAGCCAAATTAATATCAAACCATAGATAGCATTGATTGGGAGAAGAAAGAATGCGTGATGCAGTTACAAGCTTGATTAAGAATTATGACGTTGCTGGACGTTATTTTGACCGTAATGCCATTGACAGCCTGAAAATTTATTTTGAAAGTGGCACAGCACGGGTAAAAGCGGCGGCGGCGATTAACTCGAATGCAGCCTCGCTGGTCAAACAGGCCAGTGTTAAGTTATTTGAAGAACAGCCTGAGTTGATTCGTCCTGGCGGAAATGCCTACACAACTCGTCGTTATGCGGCTTGTCTCCGGGATATGGATTATTACCTCCGCTACGCTACCTATGCTTTGGTGGCGGGTAATATGAATGTGTTGGATGAGCGTGTACTCCAAGGATTGCGGGAAACTTACAATTCTTTAAGTGTACCTATTAGCCCGACGGTTTACGGTATCCAAATTCTCAAGGATATGGTAAAGGCACAAGTTGCCGCCGCAGGTGTGGCTGATACTGCCTTTGTGGATGAACCTTTTGATTACATGACTCGTGAGTTGAGCGAGAAGGATATTTAGTATTTAGCCCTGGTGATAAGAAATCAGGGGATAACAAACCTAGTCCGGATCGGCGGATAATATACACATCGCACTTTGGCTTTTTTGACAAGGTGCGTTTACTTTTTGGGAGTTACGGCAGGAATTACGTTCGCGAAGCGTGCCGGAGGCATACCACAGAGGCACAGAGGACTCAGAGGAATAAGGGTTTTACTCCTAACTAACACATTCTATAACCCGTATATAACAAGGCTTTTAGCCAAACAATAAAAATGTGTTTGTTTCATTTGTTGCGAGGGGATTTAATAATTTTGACTTCCCCTCCTGGGGCGCGCTCACATCTTGCACCTGTTTTTATCACCCGCCAGGGGTTCAAACCCCTGTCTGATAGCGAAAGTCGTCTAAAGACGACTGGGAAAAGATTTCAGTCCATTTGAATAGACTTTAACTATTCGCTCGGAAATTGATTTGAGAGCGTTGGTGATTGTGGAAGAATTGGCAGAAATGAGCCGAAATGACATTATTAAAACGATTCGTACTTATGCGGTGATTCTTTTGTTACATTTAATTAAACAAAAAGCGGAACATCGCAGCACTCGCTCTTGGGAAGTGTCTATTCGCAATTCTGTTCGGGAAATTCAGCGAGAAAATAAGTGCCGTAAAGCTGGAGGTTATTACCTCACTCGGTCAGAATTATGGGAAACTTTAGAAGAAGCTTATTTAAATGCCATTGATCAGGCTTCGTTGGAAGTGGAAGAAGGTCGTTATCAGCCAGAAGAGTTAGAGAAGTTGGTGAACCGTGAAGAAATTATTCGTTTTGCTTTAGATTTGATATTACCAGGAGAGTCAAGTTAATTGGTGAAGCAGCGACTCGATACTTTATTAGTAGATTTAAATTTATGCACTTCTCGCGCCTTAGCACAGCGATTAATTCAGGCGGGAGAAGTGACTGTCAATGAGCAGGTGGTGGATAAGGTTGGGACGGAAGTTGATACTGCGGCTCAAATTAAGGTGAAAGTGCGATCGCGCTTTGTGTCTCGCGGAGGTGAGAAACTGGTAAAGGCTTTGGATGCTTTCCCTCTCTCCATAACCGGACGCATTTGTTTAGATGGGGGAATTTCTACAGGCGGTTTTACCGATTGTTTGCTACAAGCAGGAGCAAAACAAGTTTACGGCATTGATGTGGGTTATGGACAAGTTGACTGGGGTTTAAGAAATGATCCACGGGTGATTTTAAGAGAACGTACCAATTTACGTCATCTCACACCCGAAGAATTGTATGGTGAAGCTGATCAGATACCTGATCTAGCGGTGGTGGATGTATCGTTTATTTCCTTAACTAAGATTTTGCCGGCTTTGTGGCGATTAACGAAATCTCCCAGGGATGCAGTTTTGCTAGTTAAACCACAGTTTGAAGTGGGAAAGTCCCGTGTCGGCAAAAAAGGCGTTGTTCGCGATCCTCATGACCAAGCTGATGCTATTTTCCAAGTGTTGCAAGTGGCTTGTACATTAGGATGGCAATACAAAGGTTTAACTTGGTCGCCGATTACTGGCCCGGCTGGGAATATTGAGTATCTTCTCTGGTTAGGAATGGAAAGTGACTCACCACCGCCTGATTTAAATGCGATTAAGCAAATGACGCAATCTGCAATAACTGATTTACGAGCCAGTTAAACGTCATAGATGAGGCATTCTATGGCTTCTGGATGGGTTTCACAGTAGCTTTCCAAAGAAGTTTTGCGGTGTTTCGCTTGCTGCTGGTGAGCTTTTTCAGCTTGTAATTCTTCGACGATATCCCAAGCTACAGCACAGCCAGCTGAATTTTCTCCGTCTACGTTGCAGGTTTCACGAGCTTCCACAATAGATTCTAGGATAGCTTCATCAATGGTTGTAGTTCCGTTGTTAACAGCAGATTGGACGGTTTCTAGGGTTTTTGTCATGATATTTTCACCTGTGTTGAGTGAGATGAACATTGACTGTGAGCTTTTGAGGACATCAAAAGCTGATACTTCCAGTGTAGATAGGCTGATCAAAAGCGGCTGGTAGTGAACACCGACAAATGAAGCTGAAAAATCAAAAAAAATCAAATTTTAGGCTGAGTTCTTAGCTTTGATTTTTCTGGCGATCATTTTCTCAATTTTGCAGCTGAAATTGCTAATTTAGACCTGTTGTCATCAAAATTTGATGGGAAATCATTTAACCAATATTTTTGATTGATTATTGATATTTTGCGCCTAATTCCTGCTGCAAGCGATACAGAATTGTATTGTGGTCAACCTGAGCTAAAATTTCTTGAATGACTGTACTAACTCCTAATTGTCCCCAAGTACAACCTTTTTCTAAATATACTTGGGCGGCTTTACCGACAGTGTATGCACCATAACCTGCAATCCCAGATTGCGCGATCGCAGTTCCAGCGTAAGCAGTAATATTCAGGGGATTTTCACCACTGGCGATCGCTGACGTACTTTTACCTAAACCCAGCATGACACTACTACCTATTTCTCCTAACAGCAAACCACCAGAACTAAAGAAAATCGTCTTTAAAATTTTGCTGGCTTCATAGCTAGTCATAGGTAAGCCATATAACCGGGCTAGAGAACGAATCAAAGCTAAATCGGCAACCGTACCACAGATCACATCTAAAACAGGTATAGGATTTAATCCTACTGCCAAGGCCTTAAATTTAGTAAATTTCCAAATAATCTCTTCAGCTTCTTTGTCGCGGAAGTCCATAGTCTTTTGCGCGATCGCCTCGGACGCATCCCGTGCTTGAATCAGTGCATTTAAAGCCAGCAGCGATCGCCCTTCCCGATTGAGAATATTCAAAATTGTCTGCTGAAGTTCCTCCACCTGGGGCTGTGGTGTCTCCCATTCATAGCTAACACGACCATCAGGCCACTCTACCCGGACTTCCATCGGTGCTGGTTCCGCCGCTACCATAACAATTTCATCAGGTAGTAAAGGTTTGGCTTGGGGATGTCCTGCACCCAGTTGTTGCAGATTGTCATAAATTGCAGAACGGTCTGTTTCTGGATATAAATCTATTTTGTTAAATACCAAAATCAGTGGCTTTTGTGCCTTGCGTAATTCCAGCAAGGCTCGATACTCAGTCCGAGTGATATCACCTGAAACTACAAACAAAATCAAATCAGCCTGACGCGTCACTTCTCGCGCCATTTTTGCCCGTGTCTCCCCCTCAATTTCATCTAATCCAGGGGTATCAATTAATTCTACTAAAACCTTACCTCCCGGTTGCCAACGTACAGAACGCGGCCATTGAGTGACACCGTTCAGGGGGCCAGTTTGGAGAATCTTTTCTCCCAGCAAAGCATTTAACACTGCTGACTTTCCCCGACTCACCAAACCAAAGGCGGCAATTCTAATTACATTGGAGTCTAGTTTATTGAGTGTAGAGTTCAACCCGTCTAATTCCGGTTTCAGCAAGCCTACCAATTCTGGGTTTGAGGAAAACTTTCCTGACTTGCGGAGATATCCATACCAAGACAGCGCTTGTCTGAGACTAGCACGGGCGCGGTTTAAATGAGTTTCTTGCAAATTACGCACGAAGTTAGATTGATTCAAGGTTGAACAAACAGCAAGCTACATATCCATTTTGCGCTAATTTTTGGGCTTTTAGCTTTCTTTGTTTATCCGTATATATATATTCCACCCATTAATCACCAGCGGCTGATCTACAAACAAAGTTATTCATCCTCTTCCGAGAGTGGTGCATCAAGATCCAGATCAACTTCACCGACCAAGGACTGAACATGGCTGACTAAATCTGAGCTAATTGCTTTTAAGTGCTGAGGGTTTTTTTCCATATCTCGTGCCAGAAAATTCAAAAATTGTCCTAGTACAGGATCGCTTTCCATATCTAAAAGCACTAAGTTTGTCTTTGAAGGATATCGCTCAACATACTTGCTCCTATTTCCTCCCCAGGACTTACGCAAAATTATGGAAAAACGAACCGCGAAGGACACAAAGGACACGAAGTTAAGAGGATTTCAGAGAGTCCTTGCGTAAGTCCTACTCCCTTCATTTGAGCAAAGTCGTACTCAGAGCTTAAGTTGTCTTCTATTTCGTTTTCAACTTCCTTCTTCATAAAACTTCCTCTCCTGTCTGGTAGCTTTAAAACTAGCTTGTAGAGCTTACCCTGCTTCTCAAGCATAAAAAGCTGTTTCTTTACCATTATGCATTCAGTAATCCTTTCTGATGTAGAGGAAATTCAATGGCTCTATCGGTGAGAAGGCACAGATAAAACTAACTTAGGTTGTAATTAATTATGCTGAGTTATCTTTCCTCTGGGCGATGTTTCTTATGCCTAGATTGAGGAAAGTTTATACATAGGTTCGCTTAGGGATGGAAAACAATGCGTACAATTAATATTGGTTTAACAGAAGAGCAGCGTCAAGGTGTGATAAATCTGTTAAATCAAGATTTAGCAGATGCCTACGTTTTGATAGTAAAGACCAAGAAGTACCATTGGGATGTGGTAGGCCCTCAGTTTCGCAGTTTGCATGAACTTTGGGAAGAACACTATGAGAAGCTGACTGAAAATATTGATGCTTTAGCAGAACGAATTCGCGCCTTGGGCGGTTTCCCAGTGGGTACGATGGAGGGATTTCTCAAGATTGCTACCCTTAAAGAACATAGTGGTGATGTCCCTTTAGCCACAGGTATGGTAGCTCAACTGGGAGAAAATCACGAGCAGGTGATTCGTAATTTGAGAGATCATGTGGATCAGTGCAGTGAGCAGTTTCATGATGAAGGAACATCTGACTTTTTAACTGGACTCATGGAAGAGCATGAACAGATGGCTTGGATGTTGCGCTCATTCATTGAAGGACAAGCGTTAGAACCTAGTGGTGTACAACCATCAACAGAAATGAAAACTCCTGTGGGTGTTTAGAACGAGTAAATAACTTGTGAAGTGAAGGAAGATTGATTCTTCAACTTAGGGGATCATAATCAATCTTCCTATATCTGTGAAATCTGTTTATGACAAAAATAAGTTTTAAGGAGTATTAAAGTGCCAGAAGTTTATCAAGCAGAACGTACTATATCAGCTGTATTTAAAGAACAAAAGCAAATTGATCAGGTGATTCGACGTTTATTAGACAGGGGTGTGCCTAGAGATCATATTTCGATCATGGGCAAAGACTTCCAGTCAGAAACGCGAATTTCTGGTTTTATTACGAAGAAAGATGTGATTCTGGGAGGCTTGAGAACAGGAGCAATTTTTGGTTCCTTGTTTGGTTCTTTTCTGAGCTTGCTGACTGGTGTGGGCGTACTGTTCGTTCCCTTTGTTGGGCCGATTGTAGCTGCTGGCCCTATTGGTGCTTTGTTGCTAGGTGCTGCTAGTGGAGCGATCGCAGGTAGCGCTGGTGCTGGACTAGTATCGGCCTTAACTGCTTGGGGGATGCCTGAAGATAAAGCCGCAGTTTATCAAACACGCTTACAAGCTGGCGAGTTTATCTTAATGGCAGAAGTACCAAGCGATCGCGCAGGAGAGTTTCAATTGCTGATCGAAGGTACTGGTGGCGAAGAAATTCACACAACTGATAAAACATTGACTCACCCTTGTTCTGGGCCATGTAACAGTCCAGATGATTTGTCTCCGGAAGTTCGCTCTCATCTTTCTGAAGAAGCTCAACGTACGTTTATGGATCGCTATAACGCTGTGTTAGATCAGACAAGTGACGAGTTCACCGCTGAACAAGCTGCTTGGGATAGTGTTCATGAGCAGTTTGATGAAGACGAAAGCGGTGTTTGGTCAAAGGCTAAGGTGAATGTTTAACTAGTTAGTTGATAAATTTAGGGTGCCGTGCAACGCAGAGTTTAATCTCTAGTGATGCGTTATTTAGGCTCAAGGCCGTAACGCACCCTACTGGTACTGCTAATAGTTAGGCAAATAGGAAGCGATGCTGACACCAGGATGTATCTAATGATAGATAGATAGTCTAAAGATTTAGTGATACTCTATCTTTAGACTTAAATATTAAAGGATAAATATGAGTATTGAAAAACGAGTCGAAGCAACTGCCAAAAATATTGAAGGCAAGGTACAAGAAGCAGTTGGTGAAGTAACAGGCAACCCAGAAGATAAGACTGAAGGGCAAGCTAAACAGGCTGAATCCCAAGTTATTCACACTATCGAAAATATCAAAGATGAAGTAAAGAAAATTATAGACTAGCTTAACGACTCTAATCTATAAATTTAGTTTTCTCTATAAAGCTATCTAATATCTATTTATGACTCCACCTTTTTACGAAAAGTGGAGCATTTAACGTTTGCTCCTAATAACTTGGCTTTTCACCATGATTATCCTACTAATGACTGGTACGATCAGTTAGCAAACCCCATAGAAAGATGGCAATTATTGCACCAATGATAGCGACAATTAGACCAGGAATACTCAGAGTTGCCGCAGTGAGTTGTAATCTTCCCGTTTCTAAGATAGTAACAATAGTTCCTCCAATTAAAGCACCGACAATACCCAAAAGCATGGTTGTAATGATTCCGCCGCCCTGATGACCAGGGTAAATAGCTTTAGCAATAGCTCCGGCAATTAAACCCAGAATTATCCAAGCAATTATGTTCATAGTTAAAATTATCAAAAGGTTTATAAATAATTTATTAATTCCTATCTAGTTTTCCTTCTACCAGAAGAGATAGGTATTAATTATTAAAAATATTCTACCTTGATAAAATAGTGTTGGAAGGACTAAGTAATAGTATTCTGATAAGAATGCAATTTAGTTCTTCAAAAGTTAGGTTAGTCGCCAGCCTTATGGCGAAAAATTAAATACTCAGTATATGCGGTAAAAGTTAAGCCTAATTTTTATAATCTTGACCAATAGTTCCTTAATGGTACAAGCCCCCAGATTTATCTGTGGAATCAATCAATCTAAAATCTAAAATCTAAAATCTAAAATTGTTTGACCCAATACGGTTTCTTTGTAAAGCTGTGCCAAGTTCTCTCTGGGTTTTATGTCTACGCTTCTGTTTCAGAGAAGCTAACACGGTCAGCGTCGCTATAAGTATGTTCTTTGCTGTATCATTTGGGTAAGCTAAGGGATCACGACCGACAGGAACCCCAGGATTGCAACCGTCTCATGTCTGTTGCGTCTAAGTTATTGATTTTTTGTGTGTCAGCCCTAATATCATTAGGGAATCTATAGCTACGCCACGTCAGCCATCACACAGAACTGGTATACGTTATGTTCATAGATTTTCAATTCATTCTTCTTTATTTAGTTAGCCCTGGAATTTTCCTTTTATTCATTTTTAGGATTAGCTAATATATATAATTTCTTTAAATGAAATCCTGGATACTTTTTTATTTATAAACAAGGATTTATCATATACCACTAGTCATTAAATAATTAGTATTTTATTTGGCTAGGTTTTTCCAAATCATGCCTGTTAGTATATAATACTAACAAAATCATGACATTTTTTAAAACAATCCGGGCATAAGTATTATGAATCAACAAGTCAAAGTCGTGAAACTCAGTGGAATTGTCAATACTACAAACTCACAAGAACTTAGAGAACATATTACTCACCTTTTAGAAAGTGGGGCAAAAATAATTTTAGTTGATTGTCAAGATGTTTCGTTTATGGATAGTTCTGCCTTGGGGTCTTTGGTATTAGCTTTCAAAACTTTACGGGCAGCAGATACAAGACTAGTTCTCTGTTCTATTAATGAACAAGTCAGAATATTATTTGAATTAACGGGTATGGATAAAGTGTTTGAGATATTTGTAAATCAAGATGAATTTAATCAGGTTTTACTATCTACAAAGTGATTAATCGAAATTAATTTGTAGGATTGATAAATCATCATCGAAAGCCTCTTTGGAGTTCAGCGCAATCAGATAATTCAATACCTGATCGAGTTGGCGATCAATAGTGTGTTGTAAGCTAACAAGTATTTGAATAAAAGCATCCAAACTCCAAAGTGTGCCATCTAATTTTGTGATTTCGTAAGCACCATCACTGAAAATATAGAGGCTACTAGATTTCTCAATATTGCAATACGCATCAACATATTTAGCTTCTGGAAACATACCGACTGGCATTCCAGGAGTTCTCAGTAGTTGAATCGCAGTTTTCTTAGGAGATGTACCTGATACTAATATTGCTGGTGGATGACCAGCACTTGCATAAATTAATTGCCGATTAACGCGGTTATAAACTCCATACCAAATAGTAAAATATTTATCATTTTGGTAATTCATCTGAAAGGTTTGATTTAAAGCCTTGAGGACATCACTCGGTTGATAATAATTCAAACCTTTTAAGGCGCGAGAACGTAACAGATTTAGCACGGAAATTGAGGGTAGGGCTGCTTTGAGTCCATGTCCGGCTGTATCTAGCAGGTATATAGCTAGATAGTCAGAGTCTAGCCAGTAGTAATCGAAACAATCGCCACCGAGTTGTCGGGAAGGAAGGAATCGAGAATTGATGCTGAAGGGTTCAGTTGCTGGTAAAGGTAGAAGCGATCGCATATATTCTGCGGCTTCTGCTAATTCTGTTTCTAAGAGTAGCTTTTGGGTGTGTAAATCCTGACTTAACTGATGCAAGCGCAATCCGGCTCTGACTCTGGCTTTTAATTCATTTTTCTCAATCGGTTTGGAGATAAAATCATCAGCACCAGCATCCAGTCCCTTGACACGATCAGCGATGGAATCCAAAGATGTTAAAAAAATAAAGAAAGTAGTGGACAAATTGGGGTCTGTTTTCATGCGCTTACAGACTTCTAATCCATTCAATCCTGGCATAATCCAATCACAAATAACCAGTGCTGGATGGTAAGCGATCGCCTGGGCAATTCCTTCTTCTCCATTACTAGCGGCAACTACTTGATAGCCCTGTTTTTCTAACATCCTTTTCAGGAGTGTTTGTATAGAAATATCATCATCAATTACCAGTATTTGAAACATAGAAACCGCTAATTTAAAAATTAATAAAAAATAAAAGTATCCTAGATTTTACGGCTGAAAACCTTGAATTTATGATTCTATAGCAGTTGGCGCTAATTAGAGACGCGATGTATTGCTTTTATACAAATGGGAAGAATTAATTAACCACAAATAAATTCCTCCCCAGCAGATTAAAAAACGCTAATCAACCGCATAGGTTTTTCATCGTGATCAAATATTATAGAGGTAACAACGGATTTATCCATAAGAGAATAGCGCGGTTTAGCTGGTTCAAATCTCGGTAGACTTCTTGTCTAAACCATTGCCCTAAAGCATCTAAGGGAGTAAATGATGCTCCTGGTTGCCATTTAATATCTTGGCCTAAAGGTGTCGTGTGAGTACCGGGTAAGGTTTGTGTGGTTACCATATCAGAAAAGCGGGCTTGTAAGATTTTGGTTAAAGGTGCTGATTGGTCAATCGTGTCGTTTCTAAATTTTATTAATAAATTGCGGCGGATATTGTAGCTTTCCTGTATCAACTGGTTAGTTTCCAGAGGCGAAGGAGTAAACTCAACCCGGAAAGTCGAATTTAACTGTTCGACTAAAGGGATAGCCTCCTTAGCGGCGTAGTTGTTGAAGGAAATTAAAATATTCCCGGCACGTTCTACAGGTAGCAGACTCCCGATTAGTAAGTGAAGTTTACAACCCATGCTATGCCCTAATCCATAAGTAGGGAGATAAAGTTGGCGTAATGCCCCAGAGTCGTGTAATCGTTCTATGGTGCGTTCAAAGTTCAGCAGTACAGTTTTCGCGATCGCAATATGATCCAATGTATTAACAAATGGTGTAGCAATAATAACATATCCTTTATTGGCCAGTTGTTCTAGTAACCAGCGATAAGTGAGATGGGGTGCAGTGGCCACAAATGCACCGCCCAGAAAATGGATCATTCCGATGGGTTTTGGGGGAATGAGTACCCAGTTACCTCTAATTTCTTTCCAGTCCATACCTATAGGCGATCGCTAAATTCACACCTCTTTATGTTAGACCGTTGATTGCAGTCCTGGGGGGCTTGACGAAAAAAGCTAAGACATGGAAGGATTGATTAGTTTTAGCTTTGGGTTTGCAGCCTTTTCATTTCAATTTGCACATCTAAGGCAATTTGTAATGCTTCATTGAGTAACCTGCCATGTTCGCTAGCTTCTTCTGCAACTTGCATGGCTGTTAAAGTGGCTAAATTATTGGCAAATAGCTCTGTATTCCTGAGAATAAAATCCTTGTTTTCCCTTAAGATTCTTTCTGTCTTCAAAGCCCGAATTAAATCAGTTCTGGTGAGTTTCAACGCATCGATCACTCTTGCTCTTTCTTGAATCACTACTCCTGAGTTGCCAGCTGCTTCTATTTGATCATTGATATCTATGGCTTTGATCACAGCATTATACCTATCAACATCATTTAAAAGTATTTCTAAAGAATTTGTCATATTTTTATCAAGATTTTTAAGTCTTTTCCACCATAATAAATACAAAATAATCTGTGTAACGCCTCCACCCCAAAAACATAATATTATTAACAACAACCAGGATGGAATGGTAATCCATGTAGCAAATAATCGAATAATAATATCAAAAACCAAATAGCTAAAAACAAATATAGAACAACTAATAAAAACTACAGTCGCTCCCTCAGAACCTTTCAATTTGTCTATAATCATTCTGGTAATCCCTTTTAAGGGATTGATAATAATAATTAATTCATCCTTAACAGGTAAATTAGTCAATTTCCGCAATTCTTTTTGACTAATATCTAAGCCATGTAAATCATTACGCACAGCTTTTTGCATCCTCACCAGACTACTTGTTTAGTACAATATAGCAATCAAATTTATTCATGGCTCGTTAAATAGTAATTTTTGTATTTTCGTTGAACTAATTGCCGCACAACAAATCGGTAGAATTTGATACTTTTATTAATTAAAAATTAGTTATATTCTCAGAATATAGCTAGTTTGTAAATGATTAGATATAGTTGGTCAGACAGAGATTATAGGATTTTCCTGTTTTAGCATAGTGGCCTCAGATTTGACACTATTTTTAAGGTATAGGATTGTCAAACATCAACACAGAGATAAAAAAGTCCATCATAAAAATTAATACCCAAGTAGTGACAACTGCTGTTGTTGCTGATTCTCCAACTTCTTTTGCGCCTCCTTTAGTAGTCAGTCCCCAACTACAGCCATTGATACCAACTATAGCTCCAAAAATCAGACCTTTTACCAAGACCATAAGTAAATCTGATGGTTCCAAAAAACTTCTCACAGATTCTAAAAAAGCTTCAGGATCAATATTGTAAAATTTCCATGCGGCAAAAACTCCGCCAGTGATACCTACAACTAAAGCAAAAACCATCATAATTGGCATCATTAAAATGCAAGCAATGACTCTAGGAAGCACTAAGTAATCAATGGGATTTGTTTTCAGCATATAAAGTGCATCAATTTGCTCTGTAACTCGCATAGCACCGATTTCTGCGGCAAAAGCCGAACCTACTTGTCCAGCAATAATACTAGCGGTCAAAAGTGGCGCTAATTCTCTGCAAAAAGCCAAAGCAAAAGCACCCCCAACCGCATCTACTGCCCCAAATCTGACTAATTCCCTAGCAGTTTGAATCGTAAAAATCATCCCCGCAAACCCACTCACAAGAATAACCGGAGACACCGAAGCCGGCCCGGCTGTTACCATGTGTTGCAAAATTTTCCGGTAATAAGTTTTTCCCTGGAGTAAATGCAGCAGTACTTGACCAAAGAGTAGCAAGGCGGCAAAACAGCGTACAATCCATAATTGGTCTAATTTTTTTTTCGTTTGCATTACCACTCTTAAGACTGAATTTTTTGTCCCTATATCAGGATGTGATACAAACTGGAACGCATTTAGTGCTTGTTTTCAGAGTTCAGTAAGTATAAACTGAGCCTCGTCATTAGCTTACCGGAAATTGTGTCTTGTCTCAAAATATTTTGTCACGATAGAAGCCAGAAGTTTGTATAGTTGATAACATGAAAAATTTGATTTAGTGAAATTAGTATATATATAGCAAATATAAATTATTTGTGAAAACCAAGATTCCGGTTGATTCAATAAACTGGGTTGGGGAAATCTGATAATCGTGATTAATTAGAATTGCTTTCTACATATAGTATTTGGCGCATTAATCAGATATAAATTATTCGGGTTACGCTCCGCTTTAGCGATACAAGAACACACACCAGCGCTGCCTGCTGGAAGCAAAGGCTTAAAGAAAGGTAATTTTTGTCTTTTATATTCACATTCAGTAACGCCTGAAATTTTTATTAGGAAATGATTTGAAATAAACATTCAACCTGAATAGAAAATAGCTATTAAAACAGCTTTTAATTATTAATAATCTTAAATAATCACCATAAAAATACTTAATAAACATCTACTATTTGTGTGACAACAATAGGATTTAATTTTAGACAACTATCTAGAGGAAGAGAAAAAAAAACACAGTTTGACCTTAAGCTAGTTTTGTAATTGAGTCGAATCTGAGATTATTTAGGGTATCTTTATGAAAAATCATTTTTTTTAATACTATTTAGATGCCATACTGTATCAGTTTAGTGATGTTAGTCTTGTTCGGTCATTTGGCAAAATGGCTATGAAATTTCTAACCTAGCCTACTCAGACTTATATACAATGATTTTCAATATTTATAGGAGGATATTTTCATGATTAGTTTTTGGCGTTGGACATCAGCAAGTACAACTTTGCTGGCTTTGGGAGTTATGGTGACCACAATCAATCCAATAATAGTTTCTGCTCAAACAAGCGTTCCTACTACTCCCTCACCTGCTTTAGCGGCTAACTTGTCTGACATTAGTTCAGATTATTGGGCAAGTCCATTTATTCAAGCTTTAGCACAAAGAAACATCATCTCTGGTTTTCCTGATGGCACTTTTCGGCCTAATCAACCTGTGAGTCGGGCTGAATTTGCGGCGATGATTCAAAAAGCTTTTAATCAAGACCCTGTGCGGCAAATAACTCCAGACGGTTTTACTGATGTTCCTGCCGGTTTCTGGGCAAGTTCGGCAATTCAGGAAGCCTACCAAACTGGATTTATGTCTGGTTATCCGGGAAATTTATTTCTGCCAAATCAGCAAATTCGCAAAGTTGAGGCCATAGTTGCTTTAACAACTGGTTTAAATTTGGAAACGAGCGAGAATCCCTTAGGTGTAGTGAATACCTACTACACCGATGCTTCCGCAATCCCGAACTATGCATTAAATAATGTCGCAGCAGCAACAGAAGCCAATATTGTGGTCAATTATCCCAATGTTAACCAACTTAACCCACTAGATCCTTTAACTCGTGCCGAAGCATCGGCTATTTTGTATCAAGCTTTGGTTAGACAGGGACAAATGCAAGCCCTGACTGGTAATGTTGTGGCGAGTAACTATATAGTTGCGGCGGCTGAACAGACTCAAACTGCTCAAGATATTGTTTCGATTGCTGCTGCGAGTGAATCTTTTAGCAGCTTGACTTCATTATTGCAGACAGCAAGTTTAGCAGGTATTCTGCAACAGCCAGGCCCTTATACAGTTTTTGCTCCTACAGATGCGGCTTTTGCGGCTTTACCTGCGGGGACTCTAGAGGAGTTACAGCAACCTGAGAACAGAGAATTATTGATTCAGATTTTGAGATATCATGTGGTTCCTGGGGAGGTAAGTGCTAATCAACTCTCAGATGGAGAATTGAGAACTTTTGAGGACGTACCTGTAAGTATTAAGCTGGATAGAGCTACTAATCAAATTGCGATAAACAATGCGAATGTGATCCAGCCAAATATAGAAGCCAGTAATGGTGTCATCCATGCAATTAACGAAGTCCTGATTCCACCTAATCTGGGAGTTACTCAGCAGCCACCAGCAGCAACTACTCCGGGTATAGCGCCAGGTGCAACTACTCGTGGTGGATCTAGTTATCTGGGAGTTGCTGGTAACATTGGCATCAGTGGTAATTCTAGCCTCAGCGAGAGTAACTATGCAGTCATCAGCAAAATTGGGCTGACAAATACTATTTCGGTGCGCCCATCGGTGATATTTGGGGGTGATACACTGTTTTTGGTGCCGGTAACTTTAGATTTTTCTCCACGTTCAGCAGATCCCTTGGGTGGACAACAGTTATCCATATCTCCTTTTTTAGGTGCTGGTGTGGCGATTAATACTGGGGGCGGTTCTGATTTTGGTTTATTGTTAACTGGTGGTGTGGATTTGCCTTTAGGCGATCGCTTTACCGCCACAGGGACTGTGAATGCCGCATTTTTGGATCGCACTGATGTTGGTTTGTTACTGGGGATTGGCTATAATTTCTAAATTAGCGGTAAATGAGAATGAAAAATGAATAGCCGCACATTGTAAACACGAAGGCGATCGCTACAGAAAAAATAACAACATCCCTGACAATAAATAAAATCCAATCTTTTCTAAGTTCTTGTCTAAACCTGAGTTCCCGCAGCTTGAGTTCTAGTTCTGCGTCTGCTTGTGATTGTAAATTGACTGGTGATATAACTGCTTTTTTACCTGCGTCCATATTTCCACAAGAAAATCATAATGCACTATTTTCATTGTGTCACGCTATTAGAGTGGGTGAGGCGCACCGGATAATCTGCTAAATATGATGATTGACCTTTGCAACCTCAGCCACTATTTGCCTGTGTAGTCCTACCTTTATTTATACTACAGCGATTTTCAGCTAAATGAACCACATCTTTATATCTCACGCAAAGGCGCAAAGGCGCAAAGGAAGAAAGAAGTACAGATATCAGGTTGTGGTCTAAATACATGAAAACTGCTGTAACTTAATCAGAAAGCATTTTTAAGAACTCTTCTGGTAACACTGCTGGGACTGAAGAAGCTACAAAATCGGATGTATTTCGTGTCACAATTATTTCTAAACTTGCAGCCATTGCTGCTGCACTTGTCACCGCATCTTCAAAATCTTTAATTGGACTTTGCAAAGCTTGGTGAATCACTTCATCTGTAACGCTCGCAATGTCAAATAATACCCGTTTCAACTATATTTCTCCTCTAGGTAATTAACATAACTTTCTTCTGGATTTTGTGATTCTAACCGAATTACACCTATTAGGCTTTGTGTCCAGGGGTCAAGCTCAGATAAAGATTCTAGGGTTTGGTGAGGAGAAATAGAAGTATGATTTTCTAATTCTGTTTGTGGGTAACGCTTTTTGAGTAACTGAATAAAATCAAGTAGTAAGGTTTGAGCTTCTTCTGGTAATGTATCGATATCTCTATATATTTCTTCAAATTTTATTACCATCATTAACTCCTATGTTGATAAATATTAAGTTGGTTGGTGTTGGGTTTCCTTGCGTCAACCTAACCTACAAACTAAGATTGATAGTTGTTTAAACTTAGGTATCGACGCAGAATATTTTGGGTTTGTTCTAGTAATTCTGCTTCTAATTCACCTAATTGTTGAGTTAATCGAATTTTGTCAAATGTCATCGGTTCAACGCATATCAAAAGACTGTCTACAGAAAGTCCATTTTGTGCTGATGAAGGTACTGCAACTACCGCAGGTGAAATCCGAGGATTATTAAGTTTGGCGGAAGTAAAAGGTAAAACTGTAACTTTGCTGCGTTGGTTGTTAAACAAAGTCCCAGAAACTATGAGTGCTGGACGAGTTTTTTGAATTTCTATACCTACAGCAGGATCAAATGTTACTATCCAGATGCTTCCCATTCGGTAATCGCTATATTTTGCCATTCACTTTCCCAACCTAATTCTAATTCATCAACCAAGGCGCAAGCTGCTGCTAGTGCTTCATCTTGTTGTTTTTCTTGCCATTGTTTCAAGAGATTTTCAATCAATGCACTACGGTTTTCAACTTTTTGGTCAATGTAATTTAATAGTTCATCTGGCAATGAAATTGAGATTTTAGCCATATCTTACCCAAAGTCATACTATCAGTAGTATATATTATTTTGATATTTTTAGTCTAGTAGTTCAGAATATTTACGCTTGGGTTATTGCTTTGCTGGGTTACGCGATCGCTAACTACTGGCGTGACAAGCTTAAAACGATTTTGTGCTATCACTTAATAGTTATCTGATAAAATATAAAGACAGACATTAGGATAATCAAAGCAATGTCACAAGCAGGACTAAATTTATTCATTCCTATGGAGTTACTCATTAACTCCTTGAGTGCGCTAAATCTATCAGAAAAAAAGCTACTTTGGGAGATTCTTGATCAAGCTATTGCTGAAGCTGAAGAAGAAAGTTGGGAAGAAGATGAAGCAACTGCAAGAGAGGTTCAGTTAGTACGTGATGAATACGCCAATGGTGAATATACTACTTTTGAGCAGTATCTAAGCAATCAGCGTAAATAGATACTATGACGTACCAAATTATTATAACTAAATCTATTCAAAAACAATTAGATAATCTTCCTAATAATCTCAAAGAGCGTGTATATGAAAAGATTTGCCAGCTTGCAGACGAACCTCGTCCTAATGGAGTAGTAAAACTGAAAGGCTATGAAAACGAATATCGAATTAGAATTGGAGACTATCGCTTACGTTATGAAATTCAAGATGAAGAATTAATTATTTTACTAATTCAATGTAAGCATCGGCGAAAGGTGTATAAAAAATAGGTTTCTATCAATTTACCTGCGGCTTCGCTACCAATAGCTGTTGCTGGTCTTCGTAGTAGTTGAATCAAAATTAACTTAAACCAATCAATGGATTGAGGATTCTGACTTTATTCTCTATTAGCTGATTATGTTGCATATCTTCTGAGTAGATGATGGAACATTCACTTAGTAAAGCTGTAGCTATAATCAGACTATCCCAATAAGAATAATGATATTTTGCATTAATTTCTAATGCTTGTATAACCTCTGTTGTGTTAATTGACTGAATCGGAAAAGTATTAACTATATCTGATATTATTGTTATAGCATCTGCTTTTGATGTGAATTTTTTTCTGGTTAAAACATGAAATAATTCACCCAAAATCTGAGTGCTAACTAGAAGCGATGAAGAATTATTTTTTAATATTTCTGCAACTTGCTGGGATTTTTCGGGCAGATTTTTAGCATAGAGATAAATCCAGAGATTGGTATCGAGAAAAATTTTATCTGTCATATATTTCTTCTCGATTGAATTTGTAGTCTGGGGGGAGTGGGAAGGAGTAGTTATTAACTCGCTTTAGAAATTGCTGTATTTTGGATTCTTCAGAATCTATTGCTTGAGTAGATTCGCTTGGTTCGAGAATCATAATTTGTATGGTTTTACCTTCTAGTTCGGAACTTAGCTTTTCACTCAAAACAAGTTCGCCATTTGTACAGGTTGCTTGGATGATTTGCAGCATTATGAATAACCTTAAACCCTAAATGGACTAAAATTTTTCAGTATTATTTTATTATAACTGAGGCGCACTGGATAATCTGGTAAACATGATGATTGACCTTTGCAACCTAAAGACACAAAGGATGTAGGGTGGGTTAGGCGCAGAGAATAATATGTTCAACGTGAGGATTTTTGTTTGTGCCGTAACCCACCATTTTAGGTTAGGTTATTGCTTTGGTGGGTTATGCTGTCACTAACCATTACACTATTAGCTAATTATAGTGTTATATGATAAGATTTAAACTATATTTATTTATCCCAGAGGACAAATAAAATGAGTATTGAAGAAATCATTATAGATAAGGTAAGGATATTACCTCCTGATAGGCAACAAGAAGCGCTGGATTTTGTAGAATTTTTACTAGCGAAAATCGACAAACAAGAGTTATCAAATCAACCCCAAAAATCAGGTATTTCGGCTTTAACTATGGCTCAAGAATACATTGGTTGTGTGGAAGCAGCAAATGATTTGTCTACCAATAAAGATTATTTGGATGGTTACGGTTCGTGATGAAGGGATGTGTATTGCTAGATACGGGGCCATTGGTTGCTGCAATTAATCGCCGTGATAATTTTCATACATGGGTAACAGCACAATGGGCTAATATTGAACCGCCTTTATTAACTTGTGAAGCTGTAATTTCTGAGGCTTGTTTTTTATTGCAAAATGTTTATGGTGGTCAAGATGCTGTGATAAGTTTGGTGAGGAATGGAGTTATTAAAATACCTTTTAATTTGGATGAAGAAGCTACCGTTATTGGGGAACTTATCAAGACTTATCAATCTGTACCTATGTCTTTAGCGGATGCTTGTTTGGTACGTATGTCTGAAATGTATTTAAATAGTTCTTTATTAACTTTTGATAGTGATTTCCTCGTGTATCGACGAAATAAAAATCAAGTTATTCCGATAATTATGCCATAGTAGAGTTCTATTTCTATGTCATCTCTTATTTACATCATAGCTAAAGACACAAAAGATGTAGGGTGGGTTAGGCGCAGAGAATAATATGTTCAACGTGAAGATTTTTGTTTGCAACCTAACCCACCATTTTAGGTTAGTTTATAGCTTTGGTGGGTTACGCGATCGCTAACCCACCCTACTGGCTATATTTGATTAGCTGTTATTGGTTTTAAGTAGCGAAGATAATGTATTAGATTGAAGCCATACAAATAGTTTTATAGTTTGCATATCAGAAGAACTTGATTGATACTCACCCTTGAGAATTTGTTCTAAAACTTGACTACTAAACCTTGTCTTATCTTTCATGAGGTCTTCAAACATAGCTAATGGAAGCAGTACACTCTCAACTTCTACATCATCTTCGCTAAAAATAATTGTCTCGAATCTAAACCTATAGCCAGACCATCTGATAGTAGGTAGTCTATCTACCGCCTGTTGTAAATTAAATATTACGCTTTGATATACAGGGTCAGGATTTTTACGATTGTGCATTATCCACCAGTAAACATTGTGTCTAACAAAATACTTTCCATTCTCGTTAGCACAAACTTCTATTTCTATATCATCCACATACACAAACTGACGTGTCATTACTCTTGATTCACCTTCAGACATTGGTTCTAATTCCTCCCAAGGTTCAATTTCAACAATTCCATTCTTAGCTTGATTTTTTTCAACAAATTTGATGGGAATAGGATCATCCTCTAAAGCACCTAAAGCTGATGTATTCTCGCCATTTTCTTGCGTTTTTTCTAAATCTATTTCTAGCTGTTCGCTACTAAACGCCTTAAATTCTACTCCAGCTAGAGTCCTAAGAGTTGAATTTTCTACAAAATCAAGTAAACTTTGAATAGGCGTTAATTGTATTCGTAAGCCATTGTATTCGGTTTCCCAAAAACCAAATTTACCTAAAGACTTAGGATAAGTTTCGTATTCTTTCCATTTGAGGGAACTCGCCTTTTTATTAATTGTTTTTAATGCAGTTCTAATCCTACCAGATACTCCTCTCCTACCATAGACAGGATACACTAAGTATATTATTGGTGGTTCTTCATCTGATATTGGGTCAAAGCCAAATATCATCGTGTTCAATTTGGCTAATTGTTTAAGACTTTGTTGTAATGCGGTTTCGGCTGGAGTTATTTTTATAACTGGTGCTACTACTTTCGACCAATTAAGCGGCGGTTTGTATAACTGGATAAATTCATTTTCGAGATTTGAGATAATTTCTTTATCAGGGCTACAAGTGAACCAACTAATATGAAGTTTATTTTTCCGATTAAATCTTTTTAGTTGATTGAATCTATGATGGTCTTTCCATCGCTGAACTAAGTTAACTGTTCTACCTATATAAATAATCTGATTTTTACTGTCAGATACAAAGTAGATAGCTGCACAATGAGGAAGAAGATTTTTGTCTAGTAAATAAACTGATGGTAGTTCAGATACTTTGATGTTTTCTAAATTCATTCGATCATAATAAATGACTAATTCAAAGGAACGCAGATGAACGCGGATGAACGCAGATGGGTTTAGAAATTACGGACAACACGCTTTATTTCTACTTTGGGATTACCAAAATTAATTAATAGACATAGAGTAAATCCTGTTGCTTTCAGATAGTTCATACATTGGGCAAAATGCCTATTATCTAGTGCTGTTACTGCCTTTAACTCCACAATAATAGCTTCCTCCACCAACAAATCAGCCCGGTAATTGCCAATAACTATACCGTCATACCAAACTTCCACCATTTTTTGTTGCTCAACCAACAAAGTAGATTTACGTAACTCATGCACCAGAGCATTTTCATAAACCGCCTCCAAAAAACCAACTCCCAAAGTATTACCCACCTTAAAAGCACACCCAATAACCTTCTCGCTAATCCTATTCAACTCCAATCTGCGTCCATCAGCGTTCATCAGCGTTCCCCCTCCATACCATATAAAATCAATAAATGTACGCAAACAAACGCCAAACTATCTGCGTTCATCTGCGTACATCTGCGTTCTAAAAATCCTTAATGCACTAACTCAATAGCCCGCTTAGTCAACGCTTCCGCAGTCAAACCATTAAACGCCATCAACTCTCCTGCACTGGCGGTAGTTTCCCCACGCTTCCAGGCGAAAGTATCACGCTTGCAATTACTGCGTAACATAATTGGTTCCAGCATCGCCGCAGCACCACCAGTTACACCAATTAAGGCACTTCCATCAAACAATTCGGCAAATTTGGCATCATCCATAAAACCACCATCGGCTTCTGAACAAGTTTCCCAAGCAGTATCATGAGGACGATACAAACGGCGAGGATTGATAATAGAAATAATCTTCACTCCAATACCTTCAGTTTCTAAGAAAGCCGCCGCTTCAAACACAGGAATTAATGTCATATCGCCAATGACTGCAAACACAACTTGTTTATCTCCTGGCACTTCTTGTAATAAAATTGCACCATCTTCTAAACCTTGCCGAGTTTGTGCTAAAGTTGTGCGAATTGGTAACGGTGACTTACTGGCTGTTATCACAATTCCCTTATTCTTTGTTTGCAAAGCCCAGTCATAACAGCCTTGGATACTGTTAGCATCAGGGGGAAATAATGGGAAGACATTTCCATTCCGCATCAGTGAGGCAAAATAAGCTTCAATTTCCGGGCGTTGGTGTGTCCAACCGTTGCGCCCTTGCTCTAATGCTCCGGCTGTAAATAATGTTATGCTCGAAGGTGTTTGACGGCGCAATTCTGCCATTGCTTGGATGACTGTTTGCCAAATTGGTAATCCGTTGATGGCAAAAGATTCATAAGAACACCATAATGTTCTCGCACCCATTAAGGCTAAACCAGCCGCTAAACCTGCACAAGCATCTTCACTCAATGGTTCATAAACTTGTCCGTTTGGTGCTTGATGATAGGTGTCATCAGTAGTGGGGTGAATGATTTTTAATGCTTCATTAATGTTACCAATTCCTGATGCGGCGTTTCCGTCGGCGTTGGTGACTAAGAAGTTACTATCTTTTTTACCCACATATCCCACTAATTTACCCATTACGGTTGTAGCAACTTTGGGATCTCCACCTACTGGATATTCTTCTAAGGGTAATTGTCCTAAATCTGCTAAGGGTAATTCAAATTCAGTAACTACTGTTTTGGCTGCGGGACCTCCTCCGGCGCGTTCGGCGTTGGTTCTGACTAATTCCCAAGCTTCTACTGATAAAGCACGGGTTTTTAATGCACTGATAATGTGCGGCGCGTCTAGGGTATCTTTCGGATAAAGGTTGTGAGATTGGGAACCCAGGGCGTGAACTCCTGCACCTTTGAGTTGTTTAATGATGAATACGGTTAATTTTCCATTTAAGGCTGAATGGGCGGCTTTATCTATACCTAAAAGTACGGCTTTGGTGAAGGCTAGGCGCTGCTCGAAGGAAAAGACGGTACTATCTACATAATCCCCTGCTTGGTTTTGGTCGTCAAAGTCTTTCGCATCGACTAATACGACTTCCGCAAAACCGTTTCCTTGCCAGTAGGCTTTCATTTCGGCGTTGGTTTTGAGGGAAACCATACTATGATGTTCTTGGCTGTAACCATTCCACACCATGACGGGTAAGAAGTTGGTGACGCTGGGATAAGCTGTGTTAAAGTGGGCGATCGCACTGACAATATAAGGCTCACCCAATCCACCATCACCCACAGTAAAGGGGAATAATTTATCTTGATGCAGCAAGGCGGCGGACATAGCAAAGTGTTGTCCTTGTCCTAGAGGTCCAGCCGGTGCGAGAATACCAGGAATGAAACCGGAAAGGTGTCCTAAGAGTCCGTGCTTTTCTCGGAAGCGATCGCGCAATTGCTGTACTGTAGAAATGCCCATGTCTTCTAAGGAACGATCCAAAAACATGGCACTATAGAATCCAGGGGCATGGTGTCCCACTTCGGTGATAATATTCTTATGACCCAGCATTACCAATGCTGCATAAGCTTCGGCTTGACTGGCAAAACCACCTGGGTGTCCAGATGCCTTACTAGCTGTGACTTGCAGTGTGAGGTAGCGGAGGGCATCAGCAGCAAGTAAAGTTTGATAGACGGCTGCGGGATCTGTAGGGTCGGCGATCGCCTTTTTGCCTGACTCTATTGCAGGTGTTGTACCATAGGTGGCAAAATTTGGTAGCGCTTCACCAAAATATTGAATTCCTTCACAAAAATTAGGTAGGGTGGAAGATGCTTTTGATGTCATGCTGAGAACCTTATAAAAAGAGGACAAACTGAAGATGCTTGATGAATTTAACAAGAATTTTACATCTTTGAGGTGGTCAGAATTTATTGCTTTTCCACAAGGTAAGGATAAGTACTTTCAATCATTGTCTAACAAACGCTGAATTATTGGTAATTACTTTAAGTAGTATTACTGCTTTTATAACCAAAAAGTTTATACTCACAACCTCAGCATTTGATGTCTCGCATCTGAGAAACAAGTGTTATTGGATGGTTGCGTTCAGCAGAATTTCTTCATCAAAAGGTAGTTTTTCACCCACTTGTAGCAGAGATATTTTTCGCTAAATCCTTCTGAGGATTCATGTAAAAGTTAATCAGCCCCAGAAAAATTAATATTAATCATTTACAGCAATCTATGAAACTATTATGAATCTACCTAATGAATTAAGCACGCCAGCGTTATTACAAACTCTACAATTAATTGCTCAACCTACAAAATTTTTAGACAATTGTGCAGCCAAATATGGCGATATGTTTACACTGCGTGTACTGGGTTTAAAATCACCACCAATAGTATTTTTTAGCCATCCCCAAGCGATTAATGATTGTTTTTCTATACCTGCCAAACTATTAGATTTTCAGAAAGCAACTCATGTATTTAAACCGTTATTTGGGGAAAATTCTATTGTCTTACAAAATGAGCGATCGCATAATCGCCAAAGACAATTATTAATGCCACCTTTTCATGGTCATAATTTAAAAATCTACGGAAAATTGATTCTTAAAATCACTGAAGATACCACAAAAGACTGGGCTTTTGGCACAAAATTTTCTATGCAGAAAGTTATGCCTAATATCACCTTAGAAATCATCTTACAGGTGGTTTTTGGTATTAGTCCGGGAGTGCGTTATCAGCAGTTAAAAACACAACTGAGTTCATTATTAGAAGATATTACTAAACCTTGGTATTCTAGTTTATTCTTCTTCCCCTCCCTCCAAAAAAACTTGGGTGTAAAGAGTCCTTGGGGAAACTTTATCCAAAGGCGAAAACAAATTGACAAACTCATATATACAGAAATTCATGAAAGGCGTTGGCAAAATGATGAGACACGCACAGATATTCTCAGTTTACTGATGTCAGCGCGTGATGAAAATGGAGAGGAAATGACAAATGCCGAATTACGTGATCAATTAGTTTCATTACTACTATTAGGTTATGAAACCACCGCAGCCGTATTAACTTGGGCATTTTATTTAATTCACACTCATCCTAATATTCAGCATCGGCTAATTCAGGAATTAAAATCTTTAAATAATACAACAAATCCCGAAGAGATAACACGATTACCCTATCTCAATGCTGTTTGTCAAGAAATCCTCAGAATTCATCCCATTGCTTTAATTTGTACGCCAAGAATGCTGAAAGATAGAGTAGAGATTATGGGGAATAAATTTAGCATAGGCACAGTTTTAGTTCCCTGCATTTATTTAGCCCATCGCCGAGATGCAACTTATCCAGAACCCCAGAAGTTTCAACCAGAAAGATTTGTTCAGCAGAAATATTCAACTTATGAATATTTACCTTTTGGTGGCGGTTATCGTGGTTGCATTGGGGCAGCATTTTCTATGTACGAAATGAAACTGGTTTTGGCTTCATTATTAACGCGATTTCAATTAACACTCAATAATCAACGTCCTGTAAAACCTGTACGTCGTGGTATTACTATTGTCCCTAGTGGTGGTGTACCCATGATGGTGAATAATATCAGGTAAAATTCCTGTCTTCTGATCTACTCATATTTGCATATATCTTACTGTAGATACGTTTCTGAGTATTTAGAGTTTACATTAACCAGTAGATAAAATTTAGGAACGCGAAATTTCATGCCAGACAACCAACGCTTAGAAGAACAGTTTGTATCACATGAAGCTGAAAAAAGAGTATCTGAGAAACTAGATGCATCTGAACAAATTGATATAGATGTACAAACTGATGTGTTGAAAATTGTTCAGGGACAAGCCGAGAAGGTTTCCATTGCAGGTCAAGGATTGGTAATACAAGAAAATATCCGGGTGCAGGAAATAAAACTGCAAACAGATCATATTGCCATAAATCCTTTACGTGCTATTTTCGGTCAAATTGAACTGAATGAACCAGTAAATGCCGTTGCGCGGATTGTACTGACAAAAACAGATATCAACCTCGCCTTCACCTCAGATATAATTCGTAGCTTGGCAGAAAAGTTTCATTTAAATGTAGATGGCGAAATTATCAGTTTTGAACCGCGACATATTGATATATTTTTACCAGGTGATGGCAAAATTGGGTGCAATGCCACAGTGCTGCTAAAATCAGAGGAAAATACTCGTTTGTTAGGTGTTAGAGTGACTTTTCGCCCCCGAACTAATTCCCAACCCATTTTGTTGGAAAGTGTCACCTGTACTGAAGGAGAAGGAATTTCTGTGGAACTAATTTTAGCGTTCATGCAGAAGATAAAAGAACTCGCAAATAAACCTTTTTTAAGGTGGGAAGATATAGCATTTCGGATTATAAATATGGAGGTTGAGCAGGAGAGTATTATACTAATGATTGAAGCTAATGTGAAGCAAATTTCGGCTTCACAAGTTGAGTTTGTTAGTCAGCTTCAGTAGTTATATGGCTTTTCTTTATTGACTGTGGTACAAATTTATCTGTGGTCAATTAATTCTTATCTTAATTCTGTATGTTCTAGATACGCTGAAATAAATTCATGAGTAACAAACCGCAAAGTACGCAAGCAAAGTACACATTCGCGTAGCGTCTCCCCTTGGAAGAAGGAAGAAAGTAATTCGGCGCTGTTCCTGACGAACAAATGGTATGACTGTATCTGAGTAAAGGTGAGAAATGCTAATTAAGTTATGATAATTTTCATTTTTTTTGATCAGCATTTATAATAGTTAGTCTATTACTATATTCCAAAACTACAAGTATGCAAGAGTATGATGTTGTTATTATTGGCGCAGGACATAATGGGCTAGTTTGTGCTGCTTATTTGCTGAAAGCTGGCTATAGCGTCCTCCTACTAGAAAAGCGTTCTGTTCCTGGTGGTGCGGCCACAACAGAAGAATGCTTACCCAAGGAAGCGCCTGGATTTAAATTTAATTTGTGTGCAATTGACCACGAATTCATTCACTTGGGACCAGTTGTTGAAGAATTAGAATTAGCAAAATATGGTTTAGAGTATTTAGATTGTGACCCGGTTGTTTTTTGTCCCCATCCTGATGGTAAGTATTTTTTAGCTCACAAATCAGTCGAAAAAACTTGTGCAGAAATCGCTCGTTATAATGAACGCGATGCGAAAAAATATGCGGAGTTTACAAACTACTGGCAAAGGGCAATCAGTGCGATGGGTCCTATGTTTAATGCACCACCGAAATCATTTATAGATATTTTTGGTAATTACAATATTCAAAAATTTAAAGATTTATTTTCGGTAGTCGGTTCGCCAGCCAAAAGCTTGGATTTTATTCGCACTATGCTGAACAGTGCTGAGGATATTCTTGACGAATGGTTTGATGAGGAATTCTTAAAAGCCCCACTTTCTCGACTGGCTTCAGAACTCGGTGCGCCACCTTCACAAAAGAATCTAGCTATTGGTGTGATGATGATGGCTATGCGCCACGACCCCGGTATGACAAGACCTCGTGGGGGAACTGGGGCGTTAGTCCAGGCGTTAGTTAAATTAGTTACTAGTAAAGGTGGGGTAATTCTCACTGACCAACAGGTAGAAAAAGTCTTAATTGATGATGGTAAAGCTGTTGGTGTCAGGGTTGCGGGTGGTCAAGAATATCGTGCTAAATATGGTATTATTTCCAATATTGATGCTAAACGTCTATTTTTACAACTAATAGATACCAGTGAAATAGATCAGGCTGACCCTGATTTACGAGAAAGGTTAGAACGTCGCATCATTAATAATAACGAAACTATCCTGAAAATAGACTTGGCTTTAGACGAACCTCTGCATTTTCCGCACCATGACCACAAAGATGAGTATCTGATTGGATCTATTTTAATTGCAGATTCAATGGCTCATGTGGAACAGGCTCATAGTAAATGTACCATAGGAGAGATTCCCGATGCTAACCCTTCCATGTATGCGGTGATGCCTAGCGCCCTTGACCCCACATTAGCACCACCAGGTAAGCATACTTTATGGATTGAGTTTTTTGCTCCTTATCAAATAGCAGGTGCAGAAGGTACTGGTTTAAAAGGTACTGGTTGGACAGATGAACTGAAAAACCAAGTTGCAGACAAAGTAATTGATAAGTTGGCTAATTATGCCCCAAATGTCAAAACAGCAACTATCGCCCGTCGTGTGGAAAGTCCAGCCGAATTAGGCGAAAGGTTAGGTGCTTATAAAGGAAATTACTACCATATTGATATGACACTAGATCAAATGGTGTTTTTCCGTCCTTTACCAGAATTAGCTAACTATAAAACACCCATTGAAAATTTATTTTTGACTGGTGCGGGAACTCATCCAGGTGGGTCAATTTCGGGAATGCCGGGACGTAATTGTGCGCGGGTATTTTTGCAAGCAAAACATCCTTTGGCTCAAAGTTTGAGGGATGCCAGGGATTCATTTAAAGCAAGTGTAGGTTCTGTATTTAAAATTGGTGAATAATTACCCAAATTTAAACTGTTCGTTTTCTGGGAAATATGAATTAAATAACACCCAAATCTAGTTTCTGACCAATGGTTCCTTAATGGTACAAGCCCCCAGATTTATCTGTGGAATCAATCTAAAATCTAAAATCCTCAAGCCCCTAGATTTATCTGTGGGGTCAATCTAAAATCTAAAATCTAAAATCTAAAATCTAAAATTGTTTGACCTCACCCGGCCTTTTGCTTTTGTCAAAGTCTCCCGTAGCCTTAGTAAGGAGATGGGTTGAGGGTGAGGCTTGGGATTTTCTTTACATTATGTAACATAAATTTAATTTATCTTTGCCAACTTACAAATATCTTGTATCAGGCTCAAAAAAACCGGAAAAACCTGATTTTTAAGGACTAAAACCAAATTGGAATGCCAAGTTGGCAGAAACTTGGTGACTGAGAATGTAGCAAAATGTAATAGATGTTACAATTTGTTATATACTGGATAGTTGGGATAGGTAAAATGTTCATTATCTAGCGTTAAATCTGTTGCATCTGGTTGGCAATAGGTGATTAAACAACTACAAATTAGTAACAACTTTTTGTAACACAACCAGATTTAATCATAAGGACGAATTATGTGTGGCATTCTTGGCGTTTTCGGCGCAAGTGTAAAAAATAGCAATGATTTCCAAGAAATGTTGTCAACTTTGGCTCATCGGGGGCCTGATGATATTGGGGTAATTGAACAAGATAATTTTATCTTGGGACACCAGCGTTTATCTATAGTTGATGTGGAGGGTGGTCATCAACCTTTGTCCGCTTCTGGACAAAAACTTTACGGCATTTGTAACGGCGAGATTTATAACTTTAGAGAATTAAGAGAAGGGCTGAGTCAGAGTTATGACTTTCAGTCCCACGTTGATAGTGAGATTCTGCTGCCACTTTACCAAAAGTTAGGTTCTCAACTAACCAGCAGTTTGGATGGAATGTTTAGTTTTGTCATTAGTGACGACAAAGAATTTTTGGCAGCGCGCGATCGCATTGGCATTAAACCCCTCTACTATGGCACTACTGGAGATCATGTTTACTTTTCTTCAGAAGTCAAGGCCTTGGTAGAACATTCAGATGAAATTAAAGAATTTCCCAGTGGGCATTATTACCACTCTACCCAAGGCATACAGCCTTACTACCAACTTCCTGATGAACAAACTTTTATCACAGACTTAGATACTGTCCTGGAAAAAATTCGGCAGACATTATCTCAAAGTGTGAAAAAGCGGTTAATGTCTGATGTGCCGGTGGGAGTCTTCTTAAGTGGTGGTCTAGACTCCAGTATTATTGCGGCTTTGATGCGGCAACATATACCCAATTTGCATTCCTTCTCTGTGGGACTACCCCACTCACCTGACTTGAAAGCAGCTCGTTTAGTTGCGGAACACCTGGGGACTATCCATCATGAATACGTCTACACAGAAGCCGAGATGGAAGCTGTTCTCCCCGATGTGATTTATTATTTAGAGTCCTTCGACCCCGCCTTAGTTCGTAGCGCCATTCCCTGTTATATGGTCTCTAAGCTAGCGAGTCAGTATGTCAAGGTGATTCTTTCGGGAGAAGGTGCAGATGAGTTGTTTGCTGGCTATAGCTACTTTGCCGATTATGACGATGCGATCGCATTACACAAAGAATCAGTCACAATCATCAAAGGATTGCACAATCTCAACCTGCAAAGATTAGACAGAATGACAATGGCTCACGGCTTAGAAGGACGTGTACCATTCTTAGATACTGACTTTATCGAACTATCTCTAAGCATCGACCCCACACTCAAATTATACAAGACCTTTGGCATCGAAAAATGGTTACTACGCAAAGCTTTTAGCGACTTGCTACCACAAGAAATAGTGTGGCGCGACAAGATGGAATTTGCCCAAGGCTGCGCCTCTTCCACAGTGTTAGAAGACCATGCTAATAGTTGCATTAATGATCAAACTCTTGAAGAAGCCCACAAAAAGAAACTTCCTGTAAGTAGCAAAGAAGAGTTATTCTATTACCAGATTTTCCGAAATCATTTCACACATCCAGATGCTGCTGCTCTCATTGGTAAGTGGCAAGGTACTCTTCATTGAAGTTGAAACTCTGTAATTTATCATAAGGAACAATCATGCAATCAGTTGGAGAACAAACCTACTCACAAGCGGTCAAAGAAGGGAAATACGATCTTTATGTCGGCAACTTGTTTGGTAAATATGATAATGTCCGCACATATTGGGAAGATCAATTAACCCGCATAGCTTTTCGCCCATTTTTACTCGACCTTGTGGAACGCCGGCGCAAGGAAAACCGAGGTGTCAGAATCTTAGATTTAGGATGTGGTTCTGGACAAGGCTATGAAATTCTCGTAAAAATCGATAGTCATGATCTAGACTTGGGTTTTCAGCACGAAAGAGTGCTACCAGAAAATAGTATCGACTTGTATTACGGCGTAGATATCAGTCAACCGATGGTTGAGAAAGGTGATGTCCTCTTTGAAGATAAGCCAAATGTAAAATTTGCTCAACTAGACCTGCGAGAGGGTTTAGGCAAAATAAAAACCGCAGAAAAGCCCTTTGATATCTACTTTTCTTCCTATGCGGCGCTGTCTCATCTTTCTAAAGAACAACTGCACAATTTGTTGCAGGATATTTCCGCACACGGTACAAACGAGAGTCTAGTCGTATTAGATTTAGTCGGGCGCTACTCCATCGAATGGCCACAATTTTGGTCAGCTAATTCCGAAGATGAAAAAGTGCGCGACTATACCATGAGTTATCTTTACTCTGAACCGGTGAGGGAACGCTTAGACATTGAGAAATTCCCCCTGAGATTCTGGACAGGGAATGAAGTTAGGGAACTAACTCAAGGAATTACCGCAGAAACAGGTGTGGGACTGGAAGTATTAAAACTGATGGACCGCTCTATTCTCGTCGGTCGTCATACAGACACCAGAGAATATAATAAGCAGCTAAAACCCATTCGCAGGTTGAGCAATTGTTTGCATGAAGATTATTTTCGCACCGACTTGCAAACATTAATGCTTGATGAGACAATGGTTCCTAACCATCCCGAAGTAGCTCCATTTCTGCACAGTCTGATTAAAGCTTGGAACATTTTGGTAGATTACACCCAAAAAAGGCTTCGCAACGAAATTCAACTCACCGATTTAGCGGACTGGGATAAGTTTCCCAAACCCTTACATTTTGCGCTGATGACAATGGATCGGGTGATTGCAGATGTGGGCTGGATGTGGTATGGAGACCCTAGAGCTAACATTATTGAGCCGCAGTTGGGTTATGCCTTGCGTACCTTAGAATACGAAATGCAAACTGGGATGGGCTGCGGTCACGGTCTCGTTGCGATTTTACAAGTCCAAAAATAACTAAATTTTGATGATTGAGGTAACCAATCTCACAAAGCAATACAAAGATTTGACCGTGGTGGATAATATTTCCTTCCGCGTCGCTGAAGGGGAAACTCTAGGGCTAATTGGCACCAGTGGCTGCGGTAAAACCACTACCCTGAAAATGCTTAATCGGCTGATTGAGCCAGATTCAGGTCAAATTTTGATTGCTGGACAGGAAATCAGCCGCCGCCGTCCCGAAATCCTGCGCCAAAGTATCGGTTACGTCATTCAGAATATCGGACTTTTCCCCCATTACACAGTGGCTGACAACGTAGCTGTTGTACCGCGGTTATTGAAATGGAAGGAAAAAAGTATAGTTCGCCGCACCTCTGAGTTACTCAATCTTGTGGGACTACCGCCAGAAAAATTTGCTAGGCGTTATCCCCAAGAACTCAGTGGGGGGCAGAAACAACGGGTAGGATTAGCACGCGCCCTCGCTGTTGATCCTCCGATTATCTTACTTGACGAACCCTTTGGGGCATTAGATCAAATTACCAAACGACAAATCCAGCAAGAATTTAAACAGCTAGAAAGCTTGTTAAATAAAACTATCGTCTTAGTCACCCATGATATTTTTGAAGCCGTGACCTTGTGCGATCGCATTTGTCTAATGGATCAGGGTAAAATCCGGCAGATTGGCACACCTAAAGAGTTGATATTTAACCCAAGCAATGACTTTGTGCGTAACTTCTTCCAAGCGTACCTATTTCAACTAGAACTACAAGTCACCACACTGAAAGATTTACTCCCCTGGCTATCAACAACAGAAACCGAAAGCGAAAACTTTCAAGAATACCAAGAAACCACCAGCCTATTAAAAATTCTCGAACAAATACAAACATCACTCAAAAACTCTTTCATCCAGATTAAAAATTCTCAAAATCGCTCTATTGCCATAGTCAGTAGTGAAGACCTGCTTGCTGCATTTTACCGATTCAAAGAATCACTACATAACAACTCCTAAAATTCGTAGTAAGCACTTTAGTGCTTACAAAGTTATTTCCTTCTTCTTCTTCTTCCTTCTTCCTCCTTCTTCCTTCTCCCAAAGGGAGACGCTAGCGCCAACGTGGTTCGTTCCTCTTACAGATATTTTCAGGTAAATAGACCACGCGGTGAGGGCGCAAGGCCTTGCGCCCCTACGACAGATGTGCTTCAAATAATAAATTATCCCAACCTAACATGACCAACCTTTGGACATTTTTTATCAATTCCAGAGAAGAAATTGCCAAACAAACAATAGAACACCTGGGATTAACATTAGCCTCGCTATCAATTGCCATAATCATCGGTGTCATAGTAGGAATCATATTAACCCGCTATAAACAAGTAGCTAATAACGTCATTGGTGTAGCTGGTATAATCCAAACAATTCCTAGCGTTGCCCTATTAGGTTTCATGCTCCCCATATTAGGAATTGGAGTCACCCCTGCCATCGTTGCCTTATTTTTATATGCCTTACTACCAATCATCCGCAACACCTTTATTGGGATTGAAGAAGTAGATGGTTCCATCAAAGAAGCAGCCAAAGGTATGGGTATGCCTAGCTCTCAAATTTTGTTAAAAGTAGAGTTACCACTAGCCACCCCTGTAATTTTTGCAGGTATCCGCACCGCCGCAGTTACTAATGTTGGTGTAGCCACCCTCTGCGCCTTAATTGCTTCTGGTGGGCTAGGACAATTCATTTTTCGCGGTATCGCCCTCAACAATACAGACATGATTCTAGCTGGGGCAATTCCCGCAGCTGGTTTAGCTTTAATCTTAGATTTTCTGCTTGGTGTCCTGCAAAAAAATGTCACGAAGTTAATCAAGCCCATTTTGGTTGCAGGCTTAGTGTTACTGAGTACCTCAATTTTGTGGGCGTTAACTATTTCTACTCCGCCTGTCTTCCAAGCTGGATTTACATCAGAGTTTATGGAACGTGCTGATGGCTATCCTGGCTTAAGAGAGCATTATGATTTACGATTCAATACTCTTGAGCTAGACCCAGGACTCATGTATGATGCTATCAGAGAAAAACAGGTAGATGTAATTAGTGGTTTCTCCACAGACGGGAGAATTAAAGCTTATGACCTGGAAGTTTTAGAAGACGACAAAAATTACTTCCCTCCCTACTATGCCGCACCTTTAATCAGAGGCGAAACCCTGAGAAAATATCCAGAAATAGGAACAGCTTTAGGCAAAATAACGGGTAAAATTTCTGATGAAATCATGGCAGAACTTAATTACCTCGTTGATGAGAAAAAGCAACCAACGAGTCAAGTAGCAAGGGACTTTCTCCAGAAATTAGGATTAGAAACATCTACACAAAGAAGCGGTTCATCTGATATAGTGGTCGGCTCGAAGAACTTCACCGAGCAATATCTGTTAGCAGAAATGTTAGTAGTTCTGATCGAAAATTATACAAATCTTGATGTAGGTTTAAAACCAGGACTAGCTGGCACACAAATTGCTTTTAATGCCCTAATTAAGGGAGATATTGACCTTTATCCTGAGTATACGGGAACCGGACTATTAACGATTCTCCAAGCAGACGCAGAAATTCGCGATGAAATTATTCAAAGTAAGGAGAAAGTATTTAACTACGTCAAAGAAGAATCGAAAAAACGTTATGATGTCGATTGGCTGACTTCCTTTGGTTTCAACAACACCTATGGACTGATGATGCGTAGGGAAGATACAACCGAATTCAACATTAATTCTATTTCTAATTTGAAAGAATATTTAGATAATCTTATGGATTTAGAGAATATTTAGAAAATTTAAATATCTCCCTAATCTTAACAAAACTAGGACTTTTCGTGGCGATGTCTGCGGCGCGCGTAGCCATCGCATCCTGTAACCTGTAATAGGCTATTTACGTCCCTGATTTCAGCACCTCACTTTTTCGCGCTGCTCCCCCGCGAGTCCTAAGTAGAGCTAAATTTAGGATTTGCTTTAAAGCTAGCCACATAAAAACTGGGATAGTTGTACTGTATCGACTAAATAGTCTCAATGGTTCCTGAATCAGACGATATAACCACTCAGCGCCTAAATGACGTATCCAATAGGGCGCTCTTTTGTGACTTTCTGCAAAGACAGGAAATGCTCCCCCCAAACCAATCATCACAGCCTGAATTTTGTCTTTGTGTTGGTTCATCCAGCACTCTTGTTTTGGACATCCTAGAGCAACTAAAACTATTCCAGCACCACTATCATGAATTTTTTTTATAATAGCTTCATCCTCTATCAACGTCAGGGGACGGAATGGTAAAGGCTCCATTCCAGCAATTTTCAGATTCGGAAAATCACTCTCTAAGTTCTTTCTCATCTTCTCTAGAATTATTTCATCAGAACCCAAAAAGAAAAGATGAATGTCTCTGAGTGGAGCTAATTTACATAAAGATAATAGTATATCCATACCAGCAACGCGGTTTTGAGTACCTGCACCCATTAGTTTCAACATCCAAACCAGCGGCATCCCGTCAGGAGTAACAATATCTGCACTTTTTAAAACAGCAGAAAATTCTGGATGCCAGTAAGCTTCTACGAGCATATGAGTATTAGCTACGCAAATAACTTTGCTAACTTTACTCATCGCCCATTCTAATATGAAATTTATTTGTACTTCAAAGGGTAAAGCAGTAACAGAAGAGCCAATTATATTTAGTTTTGCAGGGATTCTTGAAGCTTCCAATTCCGAAGTTAGATTTAAAGATTGAAGTTGGATTTGGTTGTTTGTAGTTAGCATCTCTTTTGTATATTGTTGATTGTTGTGTTGGAAAAAGTTTTAAACTACTGTTTTAAGAACAACAAATAGGTTCACCATCTCCTCAGAAGATAAATAAGCTATCTGTTATTTGGTCAGACTGGAAACCTAAGGTTTTTCCTTATATGTTGACAGCGACCACACCCAAAATAGGAGTAGAAGAAAAATTCAATTGCTCTAATGCTTTGGCTAAAATAGAACATTTTGTTTTACCTATTCCTATAGCCAAAATACTTGCGTCTGTGTGCCTAGTTAGAAGACTAGTATCTGCAAAACCTAATAGATGTGATGTGTCATATATAATTAAATCGAAAGTTTGCTTAAAGTGTTCTGTCAAGTTTTGCATCTGAGGATCTGAAAGCAAAATTGTGGGATTTGGGGGAATTTGACCAGTAGTTAAGATAAACAAGTTATGATCTACGGATAATTCTCCTGTATCCTGGGAAATTGTTTTTGGTGAACTATAATTTTGTTCTCTGATACGGCTATTGGGTCTTTGTATAACATTTTCCACATTTAGCCCATCAACAATGAGGTTGCTTAATCCTTCTGTGTTGGGTAGATCTAACATTTTATGTATAGTAGGATTACGTAGATTGCCGTCTACTAATAGTACACGTTTACCCATAGCTGCTGCTGTCTGAGCTATGTAAAAGGCAATTGTCGATTTTCCATCTCCAGGAGCGGCTGAAATGACTGCTAGAGAGCGGATAGCATTATCACTATTGAGAAGGCAAATATTTGTATAAACAGAGCGGAAAGATTCCCAAAAGTTGGAGATATCATATTTTTGAGAAGGCTTACCATTCTTTTCAAATTTAATATGAGGAATGTTCCCTAATATTGGTAGTTTAATCTTATCTTTAACTTCTTCAAGGTTATAAAAGACGTTGTTAAGCTTGTCTATAAACAAAGCAAATCCCATGCTTACTAATAATCCCAAAACTGCTCCTAAAAGCAAATTACGTCTAATACTCGGTGTAATATTTTCAGGCTCACTAGGAGGAGTAAGTATTTGCCAAGGTACCTGCTTTTGAGCTGAATCTATTCGTAACCTTTCGCGTTCGGTCAAAAAGTGATTTAGGTTCTCTATAGTAATTTTTAACTGCCGTTCTAAATCATCTTTTTGACGTATGAGAGCTGGAAAATCTTTTACCTGCTGCCGCAAATAAATTTCAGCTTGATCAAGAGCTTGAATTTCGGTTTTCAATACCTGAATTTGCTTATTTGCATCAATAAATTTTTGGATTTCTCCCAGGCGAGCCGAATTTGGGGCAGCTGAATCTAAGGAATTTATAGTTAGGTTTGACAATGTTATTCCCAAGATTCGCCATTTTTCTTTGCGTTCTAAATCCAGTAAATTTTGTTTTTGAATCAGCAGGGTTTGAATATTTGGGCTATTTTCCGTATATTGCGCTAAATTTATGGCGATTGTAGCTTCTATATCTTGGATTTGGCTCAATAGTTTTTGGTAACCAGGAGATTCACTCAAATCTGAAATAGCCTCTGCTTGATCAACTTCGAGTCTCAATTGTTTTTGCAGAATAGTATAAACTGTTTCAGTTCTAGCCAATTCAATTTCGTTGTCTAGCCGTTTCTGCACAATTTGGTCAAGTTGATTAGCAAGCTGCTGGCTTTGAGTTTCAGCATTAATAATGCCATATTTTTGACGAAAAGCTTGTAGTTCTGACTGGAGTATTTCCACTCTATTCAGCAGTTGTGGCAATTGCGTTTCAACAAATTGAAGTGCTAGCTTAGTGTCTGTTTGGCGTTCCTCTAAACTATAGTTTAAGTAGGATTCGGATGCTGTATTTAATACAAATAAAACTTTTTCAGGGTTGGGATCTTGGTAACTAACTTCTAAAATTTGAGTATTTGGTAGGAGTTTGATATCTAGTTGAGGTGCGCTGCTATCTGGATACTTTTTCTGAACTTGTTGAGTAATGGGAAGCATCAGCTTAGGACTTTGTAAAATCTTTAATTTGGTTTCGTCAATTTTGTTAGAATTATCTCTTCTGTATCTGTCGTCTCGGGCTACTTTATCTTCAGCGGTTACTAACTCAGTGAAAAGTTCAAATTTAGCGACATACGTTGGAGTACTATTTCGAGCCAAACCTATACCGACAAAAGCAACAGTAGTTGTTCCCATTATAATTACAAGTATTCTGCGACGAATAACTATCAATAAGTCGCCTAAATTTAATCCGCCTTCATTACCTTCTTCAGGCTGAACTATGTAGGTCAAAGGCATAGATTGATGCTGTTGCTTATTTATTTCGGCTCTATCGAACATTTTATGGAACCTAATACTAAAAACTTCTTGATTGACAGCTTTAAAGCTTACAGGAGATGGCTTTAATTATTTTCATGTGAATTATTTAATACTAAGTTCAGTGGCTCTACTATAAAATCTACAGAAGAAGTGAAAATCTTACTCAACTAGTATTGAATATGTAAGTCATATCTTCTGAAAATATTTATAATCTATCCGTCATCATCAGACTTTCAGCCAAGAAAATAGATATTAAGTTTTACATTCGACTTATCCTTTAATCTGCTTGAATGCTGCGTTCTAAACTTCAAATACATCCTTCTATTAAAACTTGGTTTTAGACTAAAGTCAGAGATTGAAGTCTAAGGTATATATAGGGCTAAGATATTATGTCAATACAAAAACTTATGATCAATAAGCTCAAGAATAGTTGCATTAATAGCTGCTTATTGACATGAAATTAGCGAGTAATTTGAGTCTAAAAAAATTAACCAAACAATCAATACCAATTTTTGGTTGCTTCTTAACAATCAGTTCGGATGAATAGTAATCTATAAGTATTTACAACAATAGTGTATCTATCTAGAGGTAGATAAAGATATATATCTAAAGGCATATATCTCGATCTTTCTAATCATTCCATTATTCCGTACTGTGTCTTGTCTATCTAGAGGTAGATAATATGTCTAAAGGCATATATCTCGATCTTTCTAATTACTGTATAGTCGCATCGTAAGTATGTTTACTTAGTACCTCTATCAAGAGATAGATAAAGATGTATGTCTAAAGGTATATATCTCGATTTTTCTAATCGCTGTATAGTCGTATTGTAAGTATTTTTGCGTAAATCAACAAGGAGGCGTTACTGGGATTTCATAACTCTTGAACCAACTGATACGTTTTTTATAGTCAGTCTCCCTCATCTGCCTCAAATTCATCTCTGATCATGAAGAGTATATGAAGAGTATATATAGATTTATGCACCTTGTTGTAGTAGCTTTCTCACTTTCAACTCAGTTTTAGAAATGCGCTCAGTCAGACATTAGACGCAAGAAAAATAAGCTGACAAACATCTAGCTTGGATATTTAAATTAGATGAAACTCTTATGGGATGGACATACTTCGATCCTTCGGCAAGCTTAATACAAGTCTTTCTCGCCCATCTAATACAAGTTAAAGGACAATTTTAGCTAACATTTTTCCAAAAAAATCTAATTAGAATTATAAATCAAGAGGATAAAGTGATGAAAGCTAAACCAACAGTTAGCATCATTATTAATAACTATAACTATGAACTATTTCTGCAAGAATGCATTGATAGTGCGCTTAACCAAACCTATCCTTTCGTAGAGGTTATTGTTGTAGATGATGGCTCAACTGATCACTCACATGACATTATGTCTAGTTATGGAAGCAAGATTGTGTCTGTCCTAAAAAGTAATGGTGGACAGGCTTCTTCTCTAAATGAAGGATTTAAGGTTTGCAAAGGTGAAATCATATGTTTTCTTGATTCTGATGATTTATTTCATCATGACAAAATTGAAAAAATAGTTAATCTCTTTGTTCAAAATAACCTAATAAATTTGCCTGTCGCTTTACATAATAGGTTTGAATCTATTGATGAAAAAGGTCTTTTAATCGAGACTGATATGGTTAGCAATATACTAGATTTACAGAACCTAGAATGGCGGTTACTGTCTAAAATAATTCAAGGCCGTTTTTGTTTTTTCAATCAAGAGTTAACAAAAGTTTGTACGCCCGAACAGGTATATAAATTTGCTGCTAAATACCGTTATATCCCTTATATTGGAATGCCCACTAGTTCCATCTCAATTTCTCGTACTATGGCTGAAAAAGTTTTTCCTTTACCCATAGACAAGAATAAAGTGATGAATTATCAGGCGGATAACTTTATCACAAAAGCTGCATCTCTCATCGGCTTAGTTTATTCAACCAACTTAGCTTTTACACAGTATCGATTTCACCGAAATAGTTGGTCTCATGGGATGAAAAAAGTAACGCAAGAGAAAGAAGAGTGGATAAATAAGCTACAAGATAATTTTCTTAACCTAAAATTAAAATCCATAGCTAAAAAGCCTGTTTTCTCTTTTTTACAGTCCTTACAGGCAAGTGGTTTCTATAGGTGTCATTTTGGCTACAAGTCTGGTGATCACTTATTAAGACTTGCATTTGATTTAATAAAATGGAACTTAGATTTTACAACTTTAACTTTTTTTGTTATGACGCTAGTTCGAGGTTTTTATTATAAACTCAGGGTGTTTTATCATAATTTCTGGTCTGATAAATATCAACCCAAATCTTAGAAATGTAGTTAAAGGTTTATTTTTGAATCAAATTTGATGAAAATTAATTGCTTTTTATTAGGAAATAAAATGATACTATGTTACATTTAAGTGATTCGTTATTAAGAATTTTCTCTCCTGCGGATAATGAATTAAATAAATTGCCCCCAATTTATTTTTATATCCCTTCAGGTAAAATACCCAGTGAAAACTTACCGCAAAATGCACATTCCTACTGGCAGTGGCAATGTGCCGAAAATTCAATATCTCCCATGCAAAGTGGTGGTTGCTTTTGGACATTACAAACCTATCTTTATCTCAATGACTATGGCTTTCCTTGCAAGCTAGTAGAAACGATGCCTGATGAGGGTATTGTTTTATCTCACCGTGACTTTCTTGATAATTCTATCAAGCCAGGTCCGAGATTACTGCTGGTTTGTCTTCGGGCAGATGTAGACAGGCATCCCTACGCACAACTCCATGTGGTTCAAAATCCTTATCAAGCAATACCTAGCCGTTTTATGACGCTGTGGGAAAGCCATTTTATTCCCCATTGGCCACAACCTGCGATTATCCCTCGCAATCCAAAACGGGGCAATACCTTTGAGAATGTAACTTTCCTCGGTAATGAAACCAACTTAGTGCCTGAATTTCGCGATCGCTCTTGGTACAACCATCTCAAAAGTTTAGGCTTAAAATTTCAGAAGAAGTTAAATCATGATGAATGGCATGATTACAGTGACGTTGATGTAATTTTAGCCATACGAAGCTTTGGTCGCGAAAACGATTGGCGCGGAAAACCTGCCTCAAAACTTTATAACGCATGGCACGCGGGTGTACCAACAATTCTAGGTCATGAATCCGCATTTCGCAGCGAACAAAAAAGCAAATTAGATTACCTAGAGGCGACTTCACTCAATGAGGTTATTTCATCTCTCAAACGGCTTCAGGATAATCAGGAACTGCGCCATGCAATGATTGAAAATGGTTGGCTGCGTGCTAAAGAAACACAGCCAGATCATATGGTGCAAAAGTGGCAATATTTTCTCACAAGGGTTGCAGCACCAGCTTATAAAAAGTGGTGTTCAATGCCTCGTTGGGAACAGCAGTTTTTCTTTGATGCACGAAGATCATTTATTGAATTTCGTCCAGCTTATTACTATTTAAAGACCAAATTATCTAATTTGAGTAATAAAAATTAAGAATAGCCTGGATTTATGTTTTGTTTGTGGATCTAAGAAAATTAGATGCAATTTATTACTAAATCTTCATAAATTTAATTCATCTGAGATTAAGCACTGATGACTCACTTTCTACCTAAAGTTTTATATATTACAAAAGGAAATCACAAGTCGCTTATAGCGATGCTTTTTCTATTCATTCTTATTTCTGGCTTAGAAGTGTTTGGAACCGGAATGATTTCTCCATTCATTGCGGTCGCTATCAACCCTGATGCAATCAAAAATATTTCCTGGTTAAATTTAATTTATACCCAGATGAATTTTAACTCGGAACAGCAATTTTTGATTGTTTTAGGCTCGTTGGTTATTATTGCCTTTTACCTAAAATCATTCTTGGCTTTTAATGCTCAAAAAGCAGTGTTTAAATTTAGCTTTGGCTTAAAAAGAGAACTATCTTGTAAGCTTTTAAAAGCATATATTCAAGCTCCTTACAGCTATCATCTGCGAATTAATTCAGCAACACTTATTCAAAATCTGATTAACACAACAGATGATGTATCTATTGGTATAGTATCTACATTTTTGACGTTTATATCTAATACTATAATTTTTCTAGCATTAATGCTACTTTTGATTAAAACCAATGCGCTCGCCTTAATTCTCATTGCTATCTTGCTACTTATTTCTTTTGGATTGTTGTATCCAATGAAAGATCGTTTAGCTCGTTGGAATAAAGGTAAATTTCATGCATATGGCGAGATGATTCGCATTACAAATCATGGACTAGGTAGTTTGAAAGAAACCCGTGTAATCGGTTGCGAATCCTATTTTGAACATCAGATGGAGGAACAGTCGGACATTTTCGCCAAAACTACCACTTTAGCTTCAGCCTATAGTAATCTTCCACGCTTTGTGCTGGAACCTTTAATGATGAGCTTCTTGATTGGCTTTACATTTTTATTTATTAGCTTAAATCGAGATGAGACGCAAAGCCTTACTGGGGTTTTAGGAATTTTTGCACTCGCCTCAGTTCGTCTGTTGCCGACAGTTGGAAACTTAATTTCTGCCATTAATGTGATGAGAAGTAACAGTTATTCTCTTGACAAACTATTTTTTGATCTTAAGGATTTGGAAAAAGAAAAACTGATAACTAAAGTTGATTTTACTAATCATTCTCACAGCTTATCGCCCAAGAAAAATCAGCAAAAATTTCAGTTTTTGGAGCAAGTTGTTTTAGATCATCTCACTTTTCAATATCCAAACACTACAAGAAATATACTAGAAGAAATTTCCTTATCTATTCGCAAGGGAGAGTCTATTGGACTAATTGGTAAATCTGGTTCTGGTAAAACTACCTTGGTTGATGTTATTCTCGGTCTTTTTAACCCTCAAGTTGGAGATATCAAGGTTGATGGGGTTTCAGTTTATAGCAATTTACGCGCCTGGCAGAATATGCTGGGCTATGTTCCCCAGTCTATATTTTTGATTGATGATACCCTGGAACGGAATATTGCATTCGGGGTTCCCGCGCACTTAATTGACCAAAATAGATTAAAGAAAGCGATTGAGATGGCTCAACTGAGCCAAGTGGTAGAGCAGCTTCCAGAAGGTGTGAAAACTATTGTTGGCGAACAGGGAGTTCTTTTATCGGGAGGACAACGCCAAAGAGTTGGAATTGCGCGGGTGCTTTATCACGAAAGAGAAATACTAATTTTTGATGAAGCGACTGCTGCTCTAGATACTGAAACAGAATATCTGATTACTGAAGCGACAAAAGCTTTAGCTGGTAGTAAGACGATCATTATTATTGCTCATCGCCTTTCGACAATTGAGCATTGCGATTGTATTTACGAACTTGAACAGGGTCGAATTCTCAAATCAGGCAGTTACCAGGAAGTGATTGCAGGAAGATAAAAAATTATGTCATTTCTCATCCAATTCAAAAATTATCTCAACTGTAGATGCTCTATGATATTTATTCAGAAAGGATTGAACGATTAATGAAAATAGCTTATGTTACTACTTTTGATGCCAGAACTCTTCGTGATTATAACAACTGGTCTGGAACAGGTTATTACATTTCTCAAGCACTGAAAAATCAATCTATACCTCTTGATTACATTGGACCATTAGAGGATAGATTAACCCTAAAATTTGTGAGTAAATTGAAAAATCGTTACTATAAATACTTGGGGAAAAAATATATAAAATACGTTGATCCATTGATTTCAAGAGACTATGCAAGACAAATTACTAAAAAGCTCAACAGGATCAAATCTGATGTTATCTTGAGTGCAGGCAGTGATTCAATTGCCTATCTTGAGTGTAATCAACCAATAGTTTTTTGGGCAGATGCAACCTTTGCCAATATCATAGATTTTTACCCTATGTATAGTAATCTCTGTAAAGAATCGCTACAGAATGCCCATTTGCTTCAGAGTATTAGTCTACAAAAATCTCAATTAGCAATTTACTCTTCTCAATGGGCAGCCCAAACAGCCATTGACTATTACAATGCAGATCCTGAAAAGGTGAAAGTAGTATCTTTCGGAGCTAATATCGAAAGTGATCATAATATTGATGAAATTAAAGCTGCAATTGAATCTAGACCAACTAATAAATGCAAACTCTTGTTTTTAGGAGTTGATTGGTTTCGCAAGGGAGGTGATGTTGCCATCGAAGTGGCTGAAAAACTGAATAATTCTGGTTTGAAGACGGAATTAATAATAATTGGTTGTCAACCTAATGTGGATCAACCCCTACCTGATTTCGTTCAAGTTCTCGGTTTTATTCCAAAATCTACTCCTGAAGGTAAAAAGAAAATATATCAACTTCTTGCCGATTCTCACTTCTTGATCCTACCTTCAATGGCTGATTGTAGCCCTATTGTTTTCTGTGAGGCGAATTCATTGGGAGTACCTTGTATATCTAGAAGAGTGGGAGGAATTCCGACAATTATTAAAGATAATTTCAATGGAAAACTATTTGATAGAGATAGTAATTCTACTGAATACTGCGAATACATTTTTAATGTATTTACAAACTACACTCAATACAAAGAATTAGCTCTCTCTGCTTTTAATGAATATGAATCACGTTTGAACTGGAGAGTAGCTGGTCAAAAAGTTAGAGACTTACTCGTGACAAATTTATAATTTCTCAAAGAAGCTTTTTATTCAGTATTTTAACAAACTTTCCAACCAGTCGAGATCGTTATAGGTAATGACTCTAAAGATGACCATGAAAGCATTTTTACCGCAATCAATAGAATAATCATTTATTCCTTATGCAGAAGGTTACAACCTACATTTAGCAAATTATTAGCGAATTTACAATATGAAATTTCAACCCTATGTAAGCATCATCATTAACAATTACAACTACGATCGCTTTCTCCCAGAAACAATTAATAGTGCCATTAACCAAACCTACTCTCACATTGAAGTTATTGTTGTTGATGATGGTTCAACTGACAATTCCCGTGATATTATTTCTGAGTATGGCGATCGCATCATCCCCATTCTGCAACCCAATGGCAAACAAGCTGCGGCCTTTAATAGTGGATTTGCCAGAAGCAAGGGGGATATCATTATTTTTCTGGATGCGGATGATTACCTATTTCCTCATACAGTTGAGCAAATCGTCGCTGTTTGGAAACCAGAACTCTCAAAAGTACACTATCGCCTCAAGGTTGTTGATACACAGGGAAAATTCCTTGGTTATTGTTCTCCCCAAGGATCTGCCAGCCTTTCCACTGGTGAGGTATGGAAAATCCTTTTAGATAAAAGTGGATATGTTAGCACTCCAACTAGTGGTAATGCACTGAATCGTCGAGTTCTGGAAAAGCTGTTTCCCATCCCTGATGAATATAAACTCACTGCGGATGACTATTTATCTTTCCAGATTCCTTTTTATGGTGATGTTGCAGCAATAGAAGAACCACTGGGTGCATACAGAATTCATGATACGAATCAGTGGGCATTGGCGACAGTTAGCAGTACTCGTTTCCAACGCTTTGTTCGCCATGACTTACAAAACTTCGCCCTGTTGACCGAGAAAGCCAAAGCATTGGACTATGAAATTCCTGCGGATTTAGAACAACGTTCAATCGGACGCTTATGGTCTCGGATTATATCTTTACGCTTAAATCCTCAAAAACATCCAGTGCCTAGCGATCGCCCACTGAATTTAATTTACTACGGAATTCGCTGTCTATGGAAATACTCAGATTTTAACTGGCAAAAGCAACTTTTTTACAGCCTCTGGTTTATCTGGGTGGGGTTAATGCCATTACCTCTAGCTAAACCTGCAATTACATGGTTGTATGCACCCCAACATCGACCCAAGTTAGTTGATTGGACTGTGACGAGAATTCGTGCGCTTATTGCTTAAAAAACCTAGTCAAATAGACTCCTCACTCGTTTCCTGAATGCTCAACCGATTGCTTAATCAAAATAAATCAGGCTAGTTATGAAACAAAAGCACCTGAATAATTTGCCCATAGCCGCTGTGAACACAACTTGTGACCCCCTAAAGGTTCTCTTTGTCAGCCACAGTTACGTCGTTGGTGTCAACCAAGGCAAATTGAATGCGATTGCAGAGGTCAACAACATTGAAGTCGGTCTTTTGGCTCCAAGTAACTGGAAGGCTTTGGAATGGAATCGTCTCATTCCACTGGAAACACCCTACTCACATATCCGAACCTATTCTGCTCCCGTATTATTTAGCGGGCGTGGAGGCGCACATATCTATGCTCCTTGGACACTGTGGCGGGTGCTAAATGATTTTCGTCCTGATATTGTCCAGGTGGAGGAAGAAGTATTTTCCCTATGTGCATTTGAGTTTGCTATCTGGAGCCGAATTACAGGTAAACCCCTGACTATTTTTGGTTGGGAAAATATTGATCGCCGCCTGTCCTTCCCCCGTCGCTGGACTTGTCAGTTTGTCCTCAATACTGTCAGTCTCGTGCTTCCAGGTAATCAGGATGGGGCAGAAATTATGCGCCGTTGGGGTTACACGGGTTTGTTGGAAGTAATGCCGCAAATGGGCGTTGATCCTAAATTTTTCGCCCCCCGTCCACAAAAAGCAGGTTCAATGCAAGTGATAGAAGCAGGCGGTCGCCCATTTCATATTGGCTTTCTGGGACGGTTAACCCACAGTAAAGGAATTGACCTAATTTTTGCTGCTGCTCACCAGTTGCGGGAACAGGGTTTTAACTTCCGCATCCTGATTTGCGGCTCTGGTGAAAGTGAAGCAGAACTCAGACAAGTATCCCAAGAACAAGGGGTAGCAGATTGGGTGATTTGGCAAGGTGCAGTCCGTCATGAACAATCACCAGAGGTAATTAGTGAGTTTGATGTGCTGGTATTGCCCTCCCGTAACACTTCTGAATGGAAAGAGCAATTTGGCCATGTTCTCATTGAAGCAATGGCAATGAAAGTTCCCGTCATTGCTTCTAGTAGTGGAGAAATTCCCAATGTGATTGGACGAGAAGATTTAGTATTTGCAGAAAATGATACCAGGGGATTGACAGCAATTCTCAAGCGCATGATCCAAGAACCAAAATGGCGGCAAGAAGTAGGAAATTATGGATTTGAGCGGGTGAATTGGTTGTATACCCACCAACGAATTGCCGAACGATTAGTTAATCTTTGGCAGACTGTACTAACTCCTAAAATTGCAGACTATAGGGTGAGGGGATTAAACTGATGCGGATTGTGATCGCACGGACAATGGCTGAATTCAGCATTGATGTTTATACCAATGGCTTGATTTCCGGTTTAAAAGCTGTTCGTCCAGATTGGGAGATTATCGAACTCGCACCCCGTTCTTTTGATAGAAGTAGTTCCTCTTGGTCTCTCAGAATCCAAAAATACTACGAACGCTTTTGGCGCTATCCTCAAAAAGTTAAGCAGCAAGTAGCAGATATTTACCATATCATTGAACCCTGCGACGCTCATCTAGTTTATTCATTGAAAAAAACTGATAAGCCAACTGTCGTAACTTGTCATGATCTCATTAACTTTTTCTACCCTGATAATCTTCAAGGTTCTGTACAATTACCGCTGATCAGTAGAAATGCATGGCTATACTCTGTTAAAGGTATGAAATTTGCCGATTGTATTATTGCAGTTTCTACTGCGACAGCTAAAGATACAACTCAGATACTGAATATTGATCCGGCACGTATTGCTGTAATTCCTAATGCTGTTGAATCAATATTTCAACCTTTACTTCCAGAAAAAATTGAATCTTTTCGCAAACAGCAAGGAATTTCATCTGCAACGATTTGTCTGCTAAATGTCGGAGCAAATCATCCGCGTAAAAATATTTCTACTATTCTTCAAGCAGTAGAAATTTTAATCCAGAAAGGATTGCCAATCCAATTTTGGAAAGTTGGGGCAAATTTTACAGATAAGCAGAAACAATTCATAGAAAACTCAGGAATTAGTAGCCATATTAAATATTTGGCAAAACCAAATAAAGCCACTCTAGTGCAAATCTACAACGCTGCTGATATTCTGATGGCTCCTTCACTGCATGAAGGTTTTGGAATAACTATTTTAGAAGCAATGGCTTGTGGAACTCCAGTAATTACATCAAATATTTCTGCCATGCCTGAAGTTATAGGAGAGGCTGGAGTATTGGTTAATCCACAAGATGAAAAAGAAATAGCAAACGCAGTAATTCATCTTCATGAAAATCCTATTAGCTACCAAGCACTAATTCAAAAAAGTTTAACCAGAGCTAAATTATTTACTTGGGAAAAGACAGCAGAAAACATTGCTAAAACTTATGAAGAATTAATGAAAACTAGAAAAATTTCTTAGGTGAAAAGATGCCAATACTACACTATATGAAAGCTATTTAGTTGTTGCCGAAAAATCCATATCTTCAAGCTCAGATATATGATTTGTAATACTTTTATTTAATTAATTAAGCAAGTAAGGAAGTAATTAAATGCTCACAATGTCCACAAAAGAATTAGTTAGAAAAATCTTACCTCCTTCAGCTATTATTCATTTAATGGCTGCAATGAACTACCGAAATGGTGAACCCGAACTAAAACTACTAAAATCCCTCGTTGATCCAAACAAGAATAGTATTGATATTGGTGCAAATAAAGGTATCTATACTTATTTTCTTTCTCGAATATCACATCATGTATTTGCTTACGAACCTAATCCAGAACTTGCAGAATTTATGACTAAATCAGTTTCTTCAAATGTGACTGTCCATGCCATTGCTATTTCTAATGAAGAAGGAGAAGCAATTCTATCAGTACCACTCGTTGATAACTTCCTCTATGACCAACTGGGAACTCTGGAAGAAAAGGCTACTTATCAAAAGGGGACAACTTATGAAGTTCCCTTAAAACGACTTGATAATCAGGGTCACAGGAATATTGGTTTCATAAAAATTGATGTTGAAGGACATGAAGAATCTGTAATTGATGGAGCATATAATTTATTGATTACACAACGCCCCAATCTCCTCATTGAAATTGAGCAAAAACATCATCCCGATCAGGATATATCTGACATATTTTCCAAAATTTTAGACTTGGGTTACGAAGGATACTTTTTTATGAACGGAGAATTTAAGAGTTTGGAGGAATTTTCTCCAGAAAAACATCAAAACATTAAAAACTATGCGGGATTATCTTCTTTAGGGAAAACATACATCTGTAATTTTTTATTTAAGCCCCGCTGATGTTACGAGTAAATAACTAATTGATAAAACAGATATTCTGCATTTTAAAGCCAATACATCCGAATGATATTTGAGCTTTATTCAATAGTTGTGAATTACCAGTATTATGTATTTGCAAAGACCCCCAACTAAAAAGAAAGAGGGAATAATTGATAATACAAACTTAATTATTTTATCTTTTTGTTCGGTTTTTTATTCGCGCATTTTTTGCTCAATTACTGGCGCTCCTTCTATCCTTAACCATGCTCACTTCGCAATTATCCCATTTGTTTTAGGAGTTGTATTATTGACAACTCGATCAAAAAATCGCAAACAGATTGCAATTGCATATTCTTTTTTATGGGGACTTTTGATCTTTCTAGTAGTCGTGTTGGCTAGTGCATTATGGAATAACACAGGCTTGATTAACGCAATTATCTCTTTCATGATGCTTGGCGAACCCTTCATATTCCTGCTGGCTATAATCTGTATTCCTATGTCTTCGGAATCTATTGCACGAATTAGAAAGTGGCTAATCTGGTCTGCTTTGATTAACTTTGTCCTCGCTACTATCCAGAAACCTTTAATTGATGCAGGCAAACTTTATGCTAACGGCTTCGATGGAACCGATGGATGCGGCGGAGTCTTTTTCGTATCAGGAGCTGGCAATTCTGCCTCAGCTTCGGTATCAGTTGCCTTTGCTCTATACTTTTTCACTAATGAAAAGAATTTTCCTCTATGGAGTAGAATTTTGGCAATTATTGCTGCTTTTTGGCAAATTCTATTTTCTGATTCCAAACAACTTCTGCTGGCATATATAATTGCCTGGGGTCTTTTAATCATCGTCCATTCAAAGGATATTGGTAAAACTATCAAACTTCTGGGTGCGATCGCTATTTTCGGATACGGATTTTATTGGTGTGCATACAACGTGGAAGCGTTTATCGCTTTTACAGCCTGGGCGCGACCGGAACTTTTCGGACCGGATGGTGTAGCTTGGTATACCAAATTTTACTCTGTCCGTGCGATCGCATCTTCTTATGAATCCTCTCTCAATTGGTTGTTTGGTCTTGGTCCAGGACATACTGTCAGCCGTCTAGGAGCGTGGTTTCTCAAAGATTATTGGTCTATCCTCGGACCACTAGGCGCTACCACCACTTCCATTGGTCAAGAAGCAACGGACTTTGTGAGTAGTTTTTGGGTTGCTTATAGTTCGAGTCTCTTCAGCCCAACTTTTGGCTGGGCTGGAATATGGGGAGATTTAGGACTTTTGGGTTTGGGAGGATACCTATTTCTATGCTATTTAGCTTGGCAAAACTTTGGTCTGGATGATTCCTTGAAAATTACCCTACTCACTGTTATCGTCCACGGTTTTATGTTTACTCAAATGGAAGAACCGGGCTTCATGCTTTTCATCGCCTTTTTGCTAGGGCTGCCTTGGCAACAACGACGACTGAAGAAACAAACAGAAGAGGCTACTAGAGCAGCACACCGACAATTGTCCAAAACTACGGTGTTAATCTCAACAACAGACTGAACAATACTGACAGCATATTCTTTAGTTAACTACTTTCTACAAATATGAAGATTTTAATGTCTGCGTACTCCTGCGAACCAGGTATGGGTTCTGAACCTGGTGTGGGTTGGAATATTGCCCGAGAAGCCGCTAAATACCATGAAGTCTGGGTACTTACCCGACCCGATGAAAGTCAAGATATCATCAAGGCAGAACTGGCACGCAACCCCATCCCAAATCTTCACTTTGTTTATTTCACCCTTCCCTTTTGGACGGATAGCAGACGCTGGGGACAGTCTGGGGGAATGCAACTTCACTATTACCTCTGGCAAATTCAGGCATACTTTGTCGCCCGTCGCTTGCATCAAAAAATCGACTTTGACTTGATGCACCATGTCACTTTTGTCAAGTATTCCAATCCTTGCTTCCTCTCACTGCTACCAATTCCTCTAGTTTGGGGTCCATTAGGCGGTGGAGAGTCTGCGCCAGTAAGCTTTTGGCAAGATTTTAGCGTCAAGGGCAAAATTTACGAAATTGCCCGTAGCGGCGCTCGCTGGTTGGGAGAACAAGACCCATTTGTACGTATTACTGCTAAAAGAAGCGCTGTAGTCCGAGCCACAACCAAGGATACAGCCCAGTGCCTCTATAAAATGGGCGCGAATCATGTGCAGATTTTGCCGGAATCAGGGTTATCAGCAGAAGATATAGAGCATCTACAACAATATGAACTACCTAATGGGCCAGGAGTCAGATTTATCAGCATGGGTAGACTTTTGCACTGGAAAGGCTTTCATCTAGGATTACGTGCCTTCGCTCAAGCGAATCTACCTAATACAGAGTACTGGGTAGTAGGAGATGGACCTGAATTGCAACAACTTCAGACTTTGACATCGGATTTAGGAATTGCTCAAAAAGTGAAATTTTGGGGCAAGTTGCCTCGTGAGAAAGCTTTAGGTTTATTGAAGGATTCCCATGTGTTAGTTCATCCCAGCTTACATGATTCTGGAGGGTGGGTGTGCATGGAAGCGATGGCAGCAGCTCGCCCCGTAATCTGTCTAGATTTAGGAGGACCTGCTATTCAAATTACAGAAGAAACTGGCTTTAAAATTTCCGCTGATGAACCATATCAAGCTGTACGTGACCTAGCGGCGGCAATGATTCATTTAGCTAAAGACCCCGAACTGAAAGTTTCTATGGGTCAGGCAGGCCGGAAACTAGTAAGTGAAAACTACAGTTGGCAGGTTGTAGGAGAGCGTCTAAACAAACTTTATCTAGAGACTGCCAGCAGGAAAGTCTCGGAGACTAAAATTATATCTCAAGTTCTTTGAAGCTACGTTGAACTCATTAGCTTTTCCAATTTTCATGATCCATAACACACCATAGAACTACCCCAAGATGCATATACTAATTGCTGCTTTACACAGACCTTCAAACCCAACTGGTGTTTGCAGACACGCTGCAAATCTGGCTCAATGTCTGGCTGATACTCCAGAGGTAAGCAAAGTAACCTTAATTGTAGGCGCATGGCAGAAGCATTACTTTGAACTATTTTTTCATTCAAAAAAAATTCAGTTAATTAGTGTAGATATTAAGAATAGTTCCTTGGTCAGAAATATTTGGTTTTTATTTGGTTTACCAAAATTGGTGAAGCGTCTTAGTCCTGATATAGTTCATTTGTCTTTTCCTTTTCCTTTTCTGAGGTCACTTTTTTCATCTCCTGTCGTTTCTACAATCCACGATTTGTATCCCTATGAAAAGCCAGAGGTTTTTGGCTATCCCAACGTTATCTTCAATCGTTTATTTTTAAAACAATGTATAGAAAATAGTGATGGACTTACCTGTGTTTCTCAATCTACACTAAGTAGCCTGAATTCATACTTTCCACATCTTCCATTATCCAAAGAAATTACGGCTATTTATAATTATGTCGATTTTAGTCATATTGCTCCTCAGCCACCAGTTGGTTTAGATATTGGCGATAATAATTCGTTTTTGTTATGTGTCGCCCAACACCGTAAAAACAAAAATATAGATTTATTGCTCCAAACATTTTCTTTGCTAAAGAAAGATGGGTATCTACAAGATGCTAATCAGCTAATAATTGTTGGTAATACAGGCCCAGAAACAGAGAGTTTATTCAATCTAATTCACAATCTTTCTCTTCAGGAGCAAGTGCTGCTAATTCATGACATTAAGGATAATGAATTATGTTGGTTATATCAAAAATGTAAACTTTTTATTGCTGCTTCATCTCAGGAAGGATTTTGTTTACCCTTAGCAGAGGCTTTATATTTTTCGTCTCAGGTAGTTTGCTCTGATATTCCCATATTTAGAGAAATTGCTGGTTCTAGCTGTTGTTATTGTGACCTTCAAGATAATGCTGTAAAAAATCTCTCACAAGCGATTATTTGTGCTTTAGAACAACCCATAAATATAACTACTGATGATTTTCGTTTTTCCAAATTGGAAGTAGCACATCAATATCTAAAATTTTACTCTACATTCGCCTATATCAATCAGACAAGCGCAGAAATTTTAGACCCGATGCAGAATAGCTTTCAGCCGCCAGAAGTTTGAAATCAAAATAGCCCTATATCAAATTAAGGTATTTGCTCATGGATAAAATTGTGAATAAGCAAAGGTTTTTAGGTATTGATCTTTGCCGCGGAATTGCAGCTTTTGCCGTTATTCTTGTGCATTCAGGTGATGAAACTTGGGGTATTCCTGTAAGTGACCGAGCATTACAGTTTAGATTTTTATTTTATTTCGCTGTCCCATTCTTTCTGGCTACATCTTTCTTTTTTCTTACCCGTAATCTTAGTAAGAATATTAATTTAGATTTTTTAGTAGTCAAACTTCAACGCATCTTTATACCTTATATTTTTTGGAGCATATTTTATCTATTTTTGAGAACATTATTTTTCTTCTTTACTAATCAAACTGATAGGTTAAATCAGTTAGCTCAAGATCCCCTCTCAATTATTTTTTTCGGTGGGGCATCATACCACCTCTATTTTTTACCACTTTTATTCTCAGGAACTTTATTATTAATCTTATTCAGAAAAATAATCAAACAACAAAATGCGACTCAATTAATGCTTATTATTTTTATTATTAGTATCATTCTTAATGAGGTTATAGGATTATCGGGGAATTTGTTTAAATTAAATCCTAATATTGCCTTTTCTGGCTTATTAAACTTGCTTAATACTAATGTAATATATTATCCAGTGGTTAGATTTTTGCTTGTTCAGCTTGCATGGATTTTGAATTGTCTACCCTACTTTTGTATGGCTGTAATTTTGAACCATCTGCTCTTAAAAATTAAGCTATCTGTATTTAAGAATGGAGGTGTATTCCTCTTGTTTGCATCTATATTTATTTATGTTAATTTTATTGGAGAAACTTTTATTTTAAATGAATTAAGCAAGATTATTATTGCTTTCTCTTTGTTGCTTGTCGGTATCTGTTTGTCAACTCATTTTAAGGAAAGTAGCATAATTGAAAATTTAGGTAACTGTTCATTTGGAATTTACTTGATTCATCCTATTGTCAAAAAAATAATTGGAATTATTTTGACGTTTGCTGTTCCTCAAGTGACTTCTCAAATTACTGTTGTTTCTATGCTATGCCTTTCTATACCAAGCTTTTTAACGAGTTGGTTACTTGTATCGCAGTTACTAAAAAACAAACAGCTTGCTAAGTATATGTTTGGTATGAGAATTAATTTTTGATTCCTGGAGTTTAGACTACTAATACTTAGATTTTTTCAATAATCAAATCGGATTCCTATAGTTATCATTCTTATTAGTGCTTATTGAGGATGAGTTTTGACACCATTTTGGAATATTCATCTTTTTATCCCTATAAATGTCTGATTTTATTGTTTATTTGCATTTTTATTTTAGTAATTACCGCTTGTGACAGTGGAGGGTGCGGAATGTGGATTACTATCTCTAAAGTAATAAACCTAGTGAAAATAAAATACTACTTAAGTCTAAATTAAAACACTATCAAAGTATGAGGTTTTTCTTGACTAGCGTATAGAGAATGAGAATGTGCCAAAAATATTGTATACATTCTCAAAGTTTCATCATGCCATTATGTTTAAATTTGGTGATTATGTCCTCAATCAGCAAACGGGACATCTAGGAAAAGTTATTGGTTACGGACATCAATTAATTAATGATATCCAAACCGTAACTTTGAAAGTTTTAGTAGCTGAAACTACCAATTCTCAAAAGTATGAATTTGTAGTGGAAGATGAAATCTCGGCATGGAATCCGTGGTGTGTTGCTTCCAATTTGTATAAGATATAAATGTTCAATAAAGTATCATTACTCATAACTGAAATATATTTCAGCTAGTCATTTTTATGGTGCAAGATATTATTTTTTGTCTAAAAGAAGCTACTTTGTATTTTATTTTAAAAAAATATTCCACACCCAAAAGTCCTGCTGAATGTTTTGTCAATCCGCCCTGTGGCTGTGGAAATCCGGGAAAGGAGCTAAAGTGTGAAGACTGTACCTATTTAGAAGCTTGTTTATCTCACTTTAAACTCGGTCATAAACAAATGCCTTGACACTCTCCGAGCTAAAGCAACGGAGATTCTTAAGACCTCACGGACTTAATATCCTGATTACTCAGGTTTCCAAACTCACCACGTTTGCTCATAGAGCGTGGTGATATCTTTTGGACGTTTAGCTGTTAAACAGCAAGTTTCGCGGAGTCCCCACGTACTATTTTCAAACCTCTATCTCTAATGGTCTTTGCTGCACCAATGTCAGCGTGTTCGTGATATCCGCATTTTGTGCAAATGAACTTTTCATGATCACGATTTAATTTATCAATATGCCCACAACTTCTGCATTCTTGTGAAGAATATTGAGGATTAATTTTGATTATGACCTTTCCTTGCTTTGCAGCCAGATACTCAATCTTTGAAATTAATTCACCCCAACTTGCATCAGAAATGGCACGATTCAAGCCTTTCTTTCTTGATTGCCCATTTTTGAGAAACCTGCCAGTTGTTTCATCCACTTTAACTTTGCAACGCTTAAACATCCCAGTGATGTTTAAGTTTTCTATTGCAATAGCATCAACTTTCCTAGATGTTATAGTATTGGCGACATTCCACTGGTAAGCTACTCGTTTATCTCTAATTTTCTTATGAAAACGCCCTAACTTATTTGCCGCTTTCTTGCGATTTTTACTACCCCTAACTTTTCTGCTAACTCGCCTCTGCCTAATTTTTAAAGTACGCCTAGCTTTTCTGTTAGTTGAAAATTTAGGATGATCGATTTGATGCCTATCCGACAAGTGAACAAGTTTTGTTATTCCTAAGTCGCAACCAAGGACAGAACTAACTTCATTCAGTGGCTTTGATGCGTAATCTGGCACACTTTTATCTTCTATTCTAATCGAAACATACCACCCATCTTGACGCTTTCTGAGCGTTGCAGCTTTGATGGTGAATCCATTCGGTATGAACCGGGAATCAAAGAAACGCATCCACCCTAATTTAGGAAGATAGATTTTATTTCCTTGAACTTTTATACCCATTTGGTAAGTGAAAGATGTAAAGTTACTCCGATTTTTAAACTTCGCAAAGCCTCTACCATCTCCTGACGGAGACGCTACGCGAACAAAGAAGTTTTTGTAAGCGGTGTCAAGGCGTTTTACGTTCTGCTGCAACACTGTAGAATCAATTTCGCCAAACCACGGTCTAGCTTTCTTTAACTCTGGTAATGCAGTTATTTGTATATTTCCAGCATTGCGTCGTGGGTTTCTAGGCTTACCATCTTTATCAGTCTTAGCATCTTTCCAAGGCTCTCCACTTGCACCATTTTTACTAACCAAACAAGTCAGTGGACTAGCTTCTCCTTTAGTTCTAATGTCACAATAACTTCCCTGAATGAATTGTTGTCCATATTGGGCTATTCTGTCAGCCAAATTCCAGTTGTAAGTAGAACGAAGCATATTTAGCCATGCGTCCATTTTATGGAATTGAGTAATATTAGGGCGCAATTTAAAAACAAAGTTTGTTAACAAATATATCACCTCCCTGTTGTCTATTAGCTTACTAGACTATACACTACATATATACAAAATGCCATCAGCAAATACGAAGAGATGGGAAGTTTTTCTCCAGATAAATACAGGCATGAAGGGAACGCAATATCACTTATTAACTATCACTTTGTTTTGATCCCTAAACGCAGAAAAAAAGTATTAATAGCTGCTATAGCAGATAGATTACAAGAAGTTATCTGCGAGGTTTGTAACGAGAATAGATGGAAAATTATTGCAATGAAAATCATGCCTGACCATGTTCACCTATTTTTGAATGTGAAACCGACAGATAATCCTTCTCAAATTATGAATAGAATTAAGGGACGAGCTTCCATAGGTGTCAAGTTAATGCAGGGCTAAACTGGCAGAATTTACATCTAAAAATAACGTTGCTTGGGATTGTTGACGTAAAATTGAGGCTGGGCAATTGGTGTTAATTGACCCTGTTAGCATCTGTTTTACTACCTGGGCTTTACGTTTTTCTGGTGCTAAACAAATAATTTTTTTGGCGGCACAAATCAAAGGCAAAGTCACAGTAAAAGCGTACTGGGGAACACTATCAATATTGGGAAATTGACCTGTGTTAACTTGTTGCTGGCGATTGGCTGTATCTAGTTTCACCAGTTTGACGCTGTAAGAATCTTGAAAGTTCGCAACTGCGGGATCATTAAAAGCTAAATGTCCGTTTTCACCAATACCCAGACAACATAAATCTATGGGCTGTGCTTGCAATAGTTTGGTGTAGCGATCGCACTCCGCTAGAGGTTGCAATGCATCACCTTGTATATAATGAAATTGCTGGGGAGAAACTCGCTTCTCGACACGTTCTTGCAGATATCGCCGAAAACTCGCCGGATGATCCGCCGTAATTCCCAAATATTCATCTAAATGAAATAAGGTAATCCGCGACCAATCTACACCACCCAACCTGATTAAAGCATCCAGAAATTTAAGTTGGGAATTTCCTGTGGCTAACAATACAGCTGCTGTTTCCTGTTGCTGAAGAACTTGCTGTAAATAGTTTTGGGCGATTTCGGCAACTTTCTCTGCCATTTCAACTTCTGAGTTGTAAATCTGCACCAATAAATTATCAACGCGAAAAAAGTTTGTAGCGGCTAGCATTTGCTTACATGGAAGATTTGACAATAATGCACTTACTCCTTTCTTTAGTATAGATTTCCGAATTTCAGACAGTTTTATTCCTGTATTAACCCCAGCACAATGATTGAGGACAAAAAACCATGTAAACTATGTAAATTCAGTTAACAATTATTTACACTTTACCAAAAATCATGCTGGCGGCAATTCTCTTTGACTTAGACGGTACTATCGTCAATACTGACCCCATTCACTTCCAAGCTTGGCAGAAAATGCTGCTGAGTTACGATCTTCAAATTGACGAAATATTCTATAAATCTCGGATTAGTGGCGGGTTAAACCCAGAAATTATTAAAGATATTCTGCCACAATTATCAGTAGCCGAAGGTGAAAAGTTTGCAGATGAAAAAGAAGCACTTTTCCGTCAACTCGCCCCCCATCTTCAACCATTAAGCGGATTTGCTGAACTCATAGCCTGGACAAAAACACATCAGCTAAAACGGGCTTTGGTAACTAATGCTCCTAGACAAAATGCAAAATTTATGCTAGAAGTTTTAGGCATTACTGAAGCTTTTCACACCATTGTTTTAGCTGATGATTGTATAGCAGGTAAACCTGATCCTGAACCCTATCAAGTTGCTTTGAACAAATTGGGAATTACCGCAGAACAAGCGATCGCTTTGGAAGATTCTCCCTCTGGAATTCGCTCCGCAGTCGGTGCGGGTATTCGGACTATTGGCATTGCTTCTACCCATGAACCGCAAGCCTTGCAGCAGGTAGGCACATTTATGGCCATTTCAGATTTTACTGATTTGCATCTGTGGAAATTTCTCAACTCTTTGATACAAGCAAGTTAAAAAGATTCTGGCGGGGCAATATCTGCACCAACACTATTAGACTTTAGCCCTGGTTTCACATTTACTTCCGACTTCTGGGATGATTGAGACACAGACGAAGACGGGGAAGTTATTATATCTGGGTTCAGCACCCTGCCAGTCTTTGTTTGTTGCGAAATCAAGGATACTCCCCCCACAGCCCCAGCCACAAGGGCTGTATAGCCTAGATACAGATGTATAGGACGAATATCTACTCCCAATCCCCCAGAAGATTTTGTAGAATTATACCAAGACGGTATAATTGATTGGACTGCATCGGGTGCTGGTAATGAAGCAGCTAATTTTGTGCCATTTAGTCCTAAAGTATTCCCCATAACTCGAATAAATCCACGTAACAAAGTATCTTCTGGCAATAAATCGAAGTTGCTATTTTCTATTGCTTCTATCCGATAAATTGGTACATGAGTGTAAATATTAAGTTGGCACAGAGAAAGGCCTTGAGACTCACGCGCTTGTTTGAGTTGTTCACCGATGATGCAGATAATTTCTCTTCGTTGTTCGGCTACCGTTGTTTGTAGTTCACCTTGGTGCGGTTTTTTATTCGGCTGGAACCACTTAATCAGTGCTGCACCTGGAGAGTTGATTTCCGAACTTTTGTCTGCATTTACAGTGGATTCTGGTGATACATTCCCGGCGCAAGTATCTGTGCAATTGGGTGGAGCTTTTATTTTTATACTTGATGCATGACTAGCTGTTTCTGCTTCAACACTTGGTAAAACACTATCTGTAACTTTTTCTGGTTGTGCGAATTGTTGAAATGCCAAACTAATCGCTTCTCTACCCACAGCTTTCAACAACATCTTGACTGGTTCTCCTGAAGCACCGAGCAACTTTTGTAATGTAGCTATAGTCCGAAGATAAATTTTACTGCTATGAAGTTCAGCTTCAATTTCACCTAATAGCGATCGCAATTCATCTTGAGAAATTTTGATACTAGGATTTCCAGGAATAGTGAACAAATACACAGGTGTGGTAGTCATGGTTAAAATTGCTCCTGATATTCAGACAAAAAGTGGTTATATTTGTATAATTCTCGCTTTCTGTGCCTTAATATCCGGATTATTCTGGATCAATTATCTGGTATTTTCCGGAAAATAGTAAAATTACCGTCTTATCAGTGAATTTACTGCTTCAATTCCAAATCTAAAATCTAAAATTGTTTAACTCGTTGCACAAAAGACTTGATCCATTGCAGATATTCTTCACCCGCAACAGTCGCTGTATCATTATGGTCTGCTGCCGGCACCAAAAACAGTTTTTTCGGTTCAGGAGCAGCGTGATAAAGTTCTTGGCTCATGAAAGATGGCACAGTTGTATCAGCAGTACCATGAATAAATAACACTGGCATTTTTAACTGCGGTACTTTTTTAATCGACTCAAACCGCTGCGTTAAAATTAAATTCACTGGGAAAATCCGATACAAGTTCCTGTAAGTCACTATATCCCCGATAGAGGTAAAGGAACTTTCCACAATCAATCCGGCAGCTTCTGGGCGTTTGATAGCCAAATCAATAGCGATCGCGCCTCCCATAGAATGCCCATAAATAAAAATTTGGCTGGGCGGAATCTGCTTTTCTTCTACTAAGTAATTCCACGCTACGACTGCATCCTGATAAACCCGCTTTTCGTTAGGAAAGTTACCTTGACTGCGACCATACCCGCGATAATCAATCAGAAGCACAGAAAATCCTAGTTGATGCAGTCGATTGGCATGGCTAATGTTTGCACCAACATTCATAGCGTTACCATGTAGATACAGCAACACCTCGGCATTTGGTTGTGGGGCTTTAATCCACCAACCATGAATAAGTTTCGTCTGACCATCGGTTGTTACAGGTAGCCAAACATCCTCATATGAGAGATTAAAAAACTCTGGTGTTCTTTCAATGACACTAGAGGGAAAGAAAATGAACCGAGGCTGCTTCACAAACAGAAGTAGACAGATGCCAAAGTAGGCGATGACAACAACGATTTCTACAGTCAGTAGCAGCTTGAAACACAATTGCATTGAAAATTGCAGTTTGTTTAAATGTAAGTCCTAAGATTTATACTTTAACAAATATTTATAAATAAAATAAATTTTTGTGAACACAGTTAGGTTCAGTAATTTCCCATTAAAATTAAATTTATACAAACATTTTTTATGGTAAAACTATTTACGTATTTAAATCATTTTAGTTTACATAGTCAATATTAGTCATTACTAGGAGTAGGTTGTGAAGCCCTTAAATGAAGCCCAAGCACAGCAATTACAGGAAATAACTCAATATTTACTTCGCGTGAGACAAGAAAAATCCATAAGTATAGAAGAAATAGCTATTCAAACAAATATCAGACTAAATTTATTGAAAGCTTTAGATACAGGGGACTTTGAAGCATTACCTGAACCTGTTTACGTTCAAGGATTTATCCGTCGTTATGCTGAAGCCATCGGATTAGATGGTCAGGCTTTAGCAAATACCTTCTCAATTAATGATTTTCCTGATTACTCTCAGAATGAAAGTCAAAATTTAGACAAACGACCAAATATACATATACCTCTTTTTGTCCCCTACGCTCTCTTATTATTACTTGCTGCTGTCGGACTGATTTATGTTCTTAATCCCAAATTAACAGCCGAATCTCCAGCAAAACCAGAAAATACGACCAAGACAACACCAGCACCGATACCTTCATCGACTGAAAAACCAGACACAGCACCGACTTCTCAAGACACGCCATTAACCGCAGTATCCCCTAAAAGTCCTGTCAATTCCAATGTCGAAGTTAATTTAGAACTTCAAGGTGATTCCTGGTTACAAGTAACAGTGGATGGCAAAACCGAATTTATGGGCAATTTAAACAAGGGAGAACGCAGAGCTTGGAAAGCAAAAGAAAACTTAACTATACGCTCTGGGAATGCAGGTGCTGTGTTGATTTCTGTTAATCAGCAACCAGCACAACCTTTCGGAAATGATGGTGATGTGAAAGAAGTTACATTCACTCCAGAAACCAACACACAATAGGAGACTGAGGACTGGGGAATTGAACACTCAGTACAGTCTAGGTAGCTATAATGCCCATAAGGCTTGATAGCATTTAAAGTTGCGGCTGATTCACCAGCCAACTCGTTGATTGCTCATAAGCATAAGCTACCTGAAATAGTTGGTCTTCTCGCAGCACCTGGCCAATCAGCTGCAATCCAATCGGTAAACCCTGTTCATCAAAACCACAAGGTACACTTAAGCCTGGTAAACCAGCCAAATTTACGGGAATAGTCATCAAGTCATTCAAGTACATACTCAGGGGGTCACTAAGTTTTTCTCCTGTCTTAAATGCTGTGGTGGGAGCGGTAGGAGAAACTAACACATCGACCATCTTAAAAGCTTTTTCAAAGTCTTGTTTAATCAGAGTCCGGATTTTTTGTGCTTTGAGATAGTATGCGTCATAATAACCAGCCGAAAGGGCGTAAGTGCCAATCATAATTCGGCGTTTAACTTCTGTCCCAAAACCAGTGGAACGGGTACGAGTATACATAGATAGCAGATTATCTGCATCCTCAGCCCGGAATCCGTATTTCACACCATCGTAACGAGCCAAATTGGCTGATGCTTCCGATGGCGCAATGATGTAGTAGCTAGGTACGCCATAGCGGAAATTGGGACAGGAAATAATATGAACTTCAGCGCCCAGACTTTGTAATTGATCGATGGCTTTAGTTACAGCTGCTTCCACAACAGAGTCCAACCCATTCCCAAAAGTTTCTTTAATTACCCCAATTCGCAGCTTTCCTCTGGCTCGGAAGTCTGGTTTTAAGCTGGAGACATAGTTGGGGATTTTAACTTTCAGGCTGGTAGAGTCTTTGGGATCGTAACCTGCGATCGCATTCAATAATATCGCGGTATCTTCTACTGTGCGTCCCAATGGTCCAATTTGATCCAAAGAGGAAGCATAAGCAATCAAACCATAGCGAGACACCAGCCCGTAAGTTGGCTTCATCCCTACCACACCACAAAAAGCCGCAGGTTGTCGAATAGAACCGCCAGTATCAGTCCCCAGAGACACAACACATTCTTTAGCCGCCACCGCCGCCGCCGAACCTCCAGAAGAACCACCAGGAACCCGTGATATATCCCAAGGATTATTCGTAACTTGGTAGGCAGAATTTTCTGTAGAACTACCCATCCCAAATTCATCTAGATTGGTTTTGCCAATCATCACCGCCCCAGCATCAATCAATTTTTGCGTCACCGTTGATTCATAAGGCGGCACAAAATTTTCTAAAATTCGCGAAGCGCAAGTAGTAG
>REBL01000279.1 GCA_007692755.1 Nodularia sp. (in: cyanobacteria)
ACAACCACAGCATGAATTAAACCCTGTTTCATACAATGGGCAGCCATACTATCAGTAATTACCGTCACGGGAATACCTTCTTGAACACATTCCCAAGCCGTGAGTTTTGCCCCCTGCAAGCGAGGACGAGTTTCATCGGCAAATACACGTTCTAAACGTCCTTCCCGCCAAGCCGAACGGACAACACCCAATGCTGTACCATAACCAGCAGTCGCCAACGCCCCAGCATTGCAGTGAGTCAGAATCGTCAGTTTTTCCGGAGTCGTAGGTAATGCTGCCAAACCATGATCACCAATAGCCTGACAAGTTTGCAAATCTTCCGCATTAATAGCTTGGGCTGTTTGCAAAAGATGCTGTTTAATTTCAGCCACAGTTCCCAGAGTTTCGTAAGCAGTTTTCATCATGCGGCTAATAGCCCAAAATAAATTAACTGCTGTCGGGCGAGTCGAACGCAACAATTTGGCAACTTTTTCTAAGCGTTCTAAAAACTCATGATGATTTGTCGCCTCAATTTCCCGCGCACCCAGATACATCCCATAAGCCGCAGCCACACCAATAGCTGGCGCACCTCGGACAATCATCGTTTTAATCGCCCGTGCCATATCTTCACTACGGTGAATCTGCACAAAAGTATACTCATTAGGTAAACGAGTTTGGTCAATCAGAGAAACAGAATCATTCTGCCAAATAACAGGGTAAAGCATCAGAAAAACAGGGTAAATGTATAAAGCAGTTTTATGTACTTACAGCAGTTTTCATGTATTGAGACCACGCGCTGATATCTATAATTTCTTTCTTCCTTTGCGCCTTTGCGCCTTTGCGTGATCAAAAAAGACATTATTACTGCGGAAAATAGGCAATAATCATCGCTACTTGGGGATGATTACGAGCGATCGCTTCTGGTGCATGACCCAGAAGTGAAAATAGTTGAGTTTTTTGCTCCACAGTCCCATTTAACAGCAACAGGTCATTAGTTTTGAGTAACCGAGAAACTTGCCGCACAAAATTACCTCGCACCTTGAGAATTGGAGTATCTGGCGGTAGTTCAATATCAGTAAGTTCAACACTTGCTCCTCGTCCTCGTACTGCTACCACGTGTAACAGTTGTAGCGATGCTTTGAGTTCCGTCGCCAAACTTTTGGCTAATTGGATACTTTGCTTAAAAGAACTAGCATAAGTCTGTTGGGTAGTAAAAGCGATAAAAACTCGCCCTGTATGCTCAATTGGTAATGGAAAGCGAGTTACTAAAACGGGTACATAACTGCGAGTCACAATTTTGTCAATGACACCGCCAAATAAATTTTCCTGATAAGTAGAGTAACCCTTCCAACCGCAGACAATCACACTCGCTTGTTTTTCTTCGGCTACACGGGCAATACCCTTATCAATTGATTCATCAATGCGACCAATGGGCGTAACATTGGTAACAGCAGCATGGGCAATCATTTCCGCAGTTGATAATAATTGATTTTGTCGCGTTTTATCCTCTGGGGAAATGGCGGAATTTTGCTCTAGTAAAATGTGAAGGGGTAGTAGAGTTCCTTTAGCGGATTTTGCTAAAAGAATTGCCAACTGAAGCAGATTATCTTCAGTACTGGGGTTAGCCACTGGGACTAAAACGCGATCGCCTATGTGTCCTGTCTTCGGCGTTTGAATCGTAACTTCTCCAGGCTTAATTTTTTGTCCCCATTCCGCTGTTACCCAAGGAGAAGCAACACAGGTCACTAAAATCATGGCAATAGTGCCATTAACTGTCAATTGGTCAACCAACTCGATATTATAAGCAACCGTAATCGCCGCTAGAGTAGAAGCAGCTTGAGCTACAGATAGCCCAAACATCACCATAATATTGTCAAAACTCAATCCAAATAACTTACCTGCACCCCAAGCCGGAATAAACTTGGAGCCAAGAGCAGCAGTTACCATCACACCTGAGACAACCAACGCTCGTGGTTCTTGAAACAGAATCCGGGGATTGACCAACATTCCTACAGAAATTAGAAAAAACGGCACAAATAGCGTATTACCGATAAATTGAATCCGATTCATCAGGGGGCTAAGTTGCGGTATCAGTTGGGTAATGGCAACTCCAGCTAAAAAAGCCCCAATAATTGGCTCAATCTGGATTAATTGGGCGGCGTAGGAAACAACAAACAAAGTAGCTAACACAAAGGTAAACTCTGCCCCTTCGTCGTGTCCAAAGCGCTGAAAAAACCAACGTCCCAGGCGAGGTAATCCCCACAGAATTAAAAAGGTATAGATAATCAGTGAGGGAATCAGAAATAGCCAAAACTGTAAAGTTAAATTGCCTTGATGCGCTCTCACTACTACCGCTAATACTAAAAGTGCCAAAATATTGGTGATTAATGTTCCTCCCAGAATCGTAGTCATCACCTGCGATCGCATAATCCCCAGTTTGCTGGCTACAGGCAATGCTAGCAAGGTATGGGAAGCGAAACAGGATGCCACCAGAACAGCAGGCAACAAATCATAGCCAATAGCCATCATGGCACCAGTACCCAATGCCATCGGGACGAGAAAAGTAGCCAGTCCAAATATCACCGCTTTATCAGCGTTATATTTCATGTCATCCAGGCTGGTTTCCAGTCCCGCCATGAACATGAGAAATAGCAACCCCACTGTACCTAGTAGTTCAATTGTGTTGTCTCGTGCTAATAATCCCAGCCCATTTGGCCCCACTACGACCCCAGCCAAGATTAATCCCACAATCCCTGGTAGGCGAATTTTCTCAAATAGCAGGGGAGCGATGAGCATAATCCCCAAAATCATCAAAAACACCGGTACTGGGTCTTTAATGGGTGTTGATATTAGGGTAGTCATTAATACATTAGTCATAATCTGCCCTAAAATTGCGATATCTACGATAAGCTACGCTAAAGAATCTGGTATCTTAGCTATTATTCAGGCACCATACTTAGTTGCACTGACTAAAATATTAATACTTTCTCAAAACTTCAATCCCATTGATAGTGTGTTAAAGATGTATCTTTTCATTGGAGATGGCGGCTGGGCGACTATGGACTGGGAACTGCTGACTCTCTAGCTAGTGCATTAAAGTTAATAATAATATTGATTTTACCAAGATGAAATATAAATTTATTATAAAGTTATGAAGATTATTTTTTCAGTAAATTAACTCTGAGAGTTTTAATATCAAAACAAATAGAATAAATACACTAACTAAAGCTGTATTTATTTATGAAATTTTACTCTCATTCCTTGGCATTTTTAACTTATAGTTGGGGATTGATCACAATTAGTTTTGCTGTTTCTTTGCCCGCTCAAGCATCAATTGTTTGTGAACCAAGAACAATTATTAATCATGCCAACAACTCATTAGCAGCTTGTAACCTTGGTCAAGATATGACAGTGCAGTTGTCTAGTTCTAGAGCAGGTATATATAATTTTCCTTGCCGAGCCAAAAGTTATATATCTTTTGATGACAAAGGGCAGTTTCAAAGTTGCAAGCTATCACGAGATATAGAAATCAGAGAGGCTAACTCTGTGAAAAAATGTTTAGAAGATTATAGAGTAGATGTTTCGGTTTTAAATAATGGCATTTTATCCATTAATTGTTATGCTGAGTAATTTGAATAAATAAATATTGACAGTTGCAGTTTATATTTTGTCAGCCGATGATCGATCTCCATTGGTTAAACCTTTGACAATCGCTCACAATCGTTGATTAAATTAGTGGCTCAATAGCGTTTGCATTCATTTTTCATGCAGGCGATCGCCATTATCTTCAAGCTATTTAAAGCAGCACAGGCTTCAGTTAAATCCACCTGTAGCGGGTCTCTATATGAAACCATTCCATTTGGGAAACTCCTCATATATCTGCGGTTATTTCTAGTCACCTACCGACTAGAACGGACTTTTTCAACTACGTTCCAAATGGAATCGATGATTAATTTTGGATCATCAAGTTGCATCACATGGCCACTACTAGGGGAAATAATGTGAACTCCTTGGGGCGAATCGTTAGCTAGCTCTGCGTGTAACTTTTGAAGTTTTTGCAGCATCTCTGGCGTTCCAGCAACATCTGGCTTTCCAGCTGACAATGCAATTAAAGGAATTTTAGGAAACGGCTTTGTGGAGCGTGCCTGCTCAACCTGTTTCATGCTACCTGATAACCCAGACGATTCTTGAGCAAAGGCTCTCCCAAACTGGGTTTGAGAATAGACTGCTTTGGCAAACGGTTGAACTGCGGTTGGCATTTTTTGAAATAAACCAGGTAGGAAAGGAAAACGATCAAGGGTGACAAGCAAACGAAATAATCCTATTCGCGCCATAATTGGCAACACATAAACTGACAGCCAGTCCAGTCGCTGGTTTAATTTAACCCATTCCATTGGCAGATCCTCATACATTCTTTCGTGGGCTACATCTACTAAAACCATCCCAGCGACTTCTTCTGGATAGTAGTAGGCAAATAAGCGACTGTATAAACCAGCTAAAGACATTCCTACTAAGACGTAAGGCGGTTCAATTTCAGCTTCTCTCAATAGTTGCCGCAATTCACTAATGACTTGCTCTGCCGTGCGTGGTTTTGAACTTAGATCGCTCCACCCGTAACCTGCTCGATCATAGGTGAATATTCTTGTGAATTTGGCAACTTCAGGCTGTACGAACTGCCAATCTAGATGAGTAGCACCAGCACCACTATCCACAATCACAGTCGGGCTACCTTCACCCATAATTTTATAATGCCAATTATGATTGGCGATCTTAATCAACTTGCCAGGCGGTAAAAATTTTCGGCGGTCTCGAATTGTGGCAAAAAACTGATAAATTGCTCCAAATACAATAACTCCAATTAACACCTTAATAATTATAAACAGCCATGTCATATTAGTTTGTCCTGAGATTTTGAATATATTAAATCGTCTGGTAAATAGCTTTTCAAGCATTTCTCAAAGCGATCATCATTGCTTAAACCTTTCACAATCATTCACAATAGTTAATTAAATTTCTGAATAAATAAGTATTTAAATGTTAGGGACAATTCATGAATTGTCCCTAATTTGTTGGAAATGTCTAATATTAACTAGACAACAGGAGATGCTTGCTTTTGAAAGAAAGCTGCCATCACCCTTTCGGCAATTTGACGACTAGTTAAACCTAATTCTGCCTTAGATTCATCTGGTGTTGCATGATCTACCAATATATCTGGTACACCAATTCGCTTAATAGGAACCACAACATCAGCATCTAGTAATGCTTCAGCCACCGCCGAACCAAAACCACCTGTAACACAGCCTTCTTCTAAAGTGACAACACGGCCGATTTGCTGCGCCAAAGGCAAAATTAATTCTGTATCCAAAGGCTTGACAAAACGGGCATTAATCACAGTTGCTTCAATGCCATGTTCGCTGAGAATCTCCGCTACTTGCATACTGGGATAGACCATCGTCCCGTAACCGATGATTAAGACATCATCGCCGTTGCGAAGAATTTCTCCTTTACCAATTTCTAAAGGTTCCCAGCCTTCTTCCATGAGAGGAACGCCGTAACCGTTACCACGGGGGTAACGCATGGCAATTGGCCCACTTGTATGGTTAATGCCAGTCACCACCATGCGTTGCAGTTCGGCTTCGTCTTTGGGTGCCATCATGACTATATTGGGAATACAGCGCAGATAGGCGATGTCATACATACCTTGGTGGGTGGGACCATCAGCACCAACAATTCCCGCCCTGTCTAAACAGAAGAATACAGGCAGGTTTTGAATACAGACATCGTGAATTATCTGGTCATAAGCCCGTTGCAGGAAGGTGGAGTAGATAGCAGCTACAGGGCGCATTCCTTCACTAGCCATCGCCGCAGCTAGGGTAATAGCGTGTTGTTCCGCAATCCCGACATCAATATATTGATTGGGTAGTTTAGCCTGGAGTTTATCTAAACCTGTTCCCGTGGCCATGGCGGCGGTAATTCCCACAATTTTGGGGTTTTGTTCCGCAAGTTTGACTAAAGTGTGGGAAAAGACTTTGGCGTAAGCTGGGGGTTTGGGCTTAGTGGAGGGAACCGCTTTACCTGTGGTCAAGTTAAATGGGCTTTGGGCATGGTAGCCTACTTTGTCTAGTTCAGCGATTTCGTAGCCTTTACCTTTAACTGTAATCACATGGACTAAAACTGGCCCTGTCATTTCATGTGCTTGGTTGAAGCTAGAAATTAAGTCTTCTAAATTATGCCCATCTACTGGCCCAATATAAGTAAAACCGAGTTCTTCAAAGACTGCACCGACCTTGGGAACCGCTAAACGCTTCATTCCTTCTTTGATGCGTCCCAGTTCGGGAGACAAGGATTCACCAACAAAGGGAATTTGCTTCAACTGTTCTTCAAAGTTATCTTTGATAAACTGCACCGGTGGGCTGAGGCGCATTTTGTTCAGATAACGGGGAATCGCGCCGACGTTGGGAGATATGGACATCTCGTTATCGTTGAGAACCACCAGCAGTTTAGTTTTAGGTAAGTGTCCCGCATGGTTGATGGCTTCCAACGCCATACCGCCAGTTAAAGCCCCATCACCAATTACGGCTACTGATTTAAATTTTTCTCCTTTTAATTCTCCCGCTAAAGCCATACCCAAGGCTGCGGAAATACTGGTAGAAGCGTGTCCGGCACCAAAGTGATCGAATTTGCTTTCACACCGCTTGAGATAACCAGCAATTCCGGCTTTTTGTCTGAGGGTATGAAAGTCGTTGTAACGTCCTGTCAGCAGTTTGTGGGGATAAGCTTGATGTCCCACATCCCAAATGACTTTATCCCGATCCAAATCCAGTGTTTGGTAAAGCCCTAGTGTTAACTCTACAACTCCCAAACCAGGCCCCAGATGTCCTCCACTTGTGGCTACGGTTTGTAAGTGCTTGTCTCGAATTTGACGGGCGATTTGTTGCAATTGTCGGATCGACAAACCATGCAACTGGTTAGGATGGGTGATTTCACTCAGATGCATATTATAGTGTGTTCCTCTCTAAACTCTACTTCTAG
>REBL01000280.1 GCA_007692755.1 Nodularia sp. (in: cyanobacteria)
TGCACTCACCTCTTTTATCTTAAGTGATTAGCCGGACATGATATGATAGTTAATTGGGCAAAATCCCCAGCATTCAAATCGGGAATTTTCAGCTTTGTCTGAATTTGGGCAAAGCGATCGCTGATATCCTGTGCTTTAGCAGATTTTGGGCTGGAGGCAAAACCGTGTAGGTAGATGTAGTCGTTCACAATTGAAAAGGTTTGCAACTATTACCCCATAGTCACAAATTCTTCGACGGCTGAGGGATCAATACCAACAGTAGCGTCAAAGTCTGTTTTTGTTGCGCCCATTTTCACGGCGATCGCTACTTTCGCCCTGTAGCTAGTCGCCCGTTTGGCAACTGCTAAACCCCCAGAACCAGCACCAATGAAAAACAGATTTTAATCAAAAGTCATAATGTTTTTTTGACATGATTGTGTGTCTTTTAACTTACGCACTGAGTAAGCTCTGTCCTTTATTTAATTTAGCTTTAAAGCTTGTGTTGGTATCACAAAACATTCCTTTTGACAGAGGGATAAATCCGCCATAGTCAGATTCTAGATAGATAAATTTATACTTTTGAAGTTCTTAAAATAGGATAGAGATTAAATTATAAGAGTGCAATTATGTCGGAAGAACAAAAACAAAAATCTGATCAACAAGAAACTACTCCCAGTACTTCTGGTGGCTATCAGACTCCTGTTGAACCTGGAATCCGTAAGACTGGCAATGCGGCTGAAACTGAGGCTAAAACCAGTGCTAAACCTGAAGCACCAGGAGAAGATACTGTTGCTGGTAGTCCTAACCAGGGAACTGAATCCCGTTAAGTTCTACCCATTTTTCTGATGACAAAGGCGACCGCCTTCGGCGGGGCTTTGCCCATCGCCTGATTAATTTCCCTTCAAGTGCGATCGCCTTTGTCCGAACCTTAAATTACAGCTTCTTCGCGTTGGCAATCAAAAACCACTATGAACGAAGCATGAGGTGTTGTTTGCATTAAATGTTGCATATAACCATCTGCATCAGAACGAGTCCGGAAATGAGCCACAATTTCCCGTTGTGCATTAGGAAGTAAACGAGCGATCGCCCAGGAATTCAGACGTGCTTTGTAGGCGATTGCTTGAGTAGCTGAATTTGCAGCTTTGTGGTCAGTATTTTGTGGCATGATTTATCTTAATTACGTGTTTTTTTGTTAAGAGCTTTACAGAGTTTTGTGGAAGGGGTGAGCTAATGATTTTTTTTATGTGCTGCCACCTTGTTATTCCATTCTTCTGAAATTGTCAATACTGTCCGCAATATTTTAGACCAGCTAAGGTGAAATTTTTTATTAGCTATGAACCTCAAAGCTTTAATTCGCAACTATGCAAAGGATAAAACTGAATATATAACAAGTTTGCCTTTTTTGCTACTTCTATTACCGTATATAAGTAGCCCCAGTAATTGTAGTTACCATTAAATCATGTTTTAAAAACTACTATTCATTATGTAACTTTGTTTACTATAAATCATAAATATTTAAAATATTAGCAACGGGTTTTTGAATCCGATACAAATACTAAATTTAATATACTGACTCACGGACAGACTAATGCCAAATTGGCTTGTGGGATGGATATTGCACCGCGTGCCGTTACGCTAACACGCGTCAGAAATTTCGGGTGGGTGCAGACACCTACCCCACAAACATTAAATAGAAAAATTACGATTTGGCTAAATATCGATAACCCAAGCCCTAACTTGTCGGTTGACCTGCAAAACAAATTGCTGGCTTGCATTTAGTCAGACTAGCAACCTCATAGACTAATTCATCTAAATTTATCGGCTTGCATAAATGGGTCTGAAAACCTGAAGCAAATGCATATATGCGGTCTTCTTCCCTAGCAGATCCTGTTAAGGCAATAGCTGGAATCTCTTTTCCTTGCACCGCCATCAAAGCTCTAACTTTTGGTAGCAAAGAGTAACCATATTCATCAGGTAGATAGATGTCACTAATTAAAATGTCAGGTTTAAATTGAGATATTACTTCTAAAGCTTCACTTGCTGAAGCGACAGCTATCACTTTAGCCCCTTCCAATTCAAATAGGATATTTAAAATTTGTCTTGTGTCAGCATCATCATCAACCACTAGCAATCTTATACCTTTAACTGACATGGATTGAGTATACATTAAATCTTACCTTCGTGTAGTTACAACACCCTGAGTAGCAACGCCATTCAATTGCACATAATTTATAGGTTACACAAACTTAACTTTAGCCGTCTGTCCGGTTCCGCACATAGAAACCGCAAATTGACACTCTCCGGGCTAAGGCCACGGAGATTCTACTTTCACCCTAGCTACTTGCTCAACCAGGGTTTCCCCAAGTAGAGTAGAGGTTGCTAGTCCAGTAGCGTTACTTTGGGACTGCCCATCCCTAGCTTTTGCAAGATTCAAAATGTTTTTTGCAGCGTTCACATCTCTTTGAAGCTCACACCCACAGCTACATTTATGGGTACGAGTAGAAAGAGATTTTTTAACTATTGTGCCACAATCACTACATTTTTGAGATGTCATTCTAGGATTGATGGCAACAGCTTTAGTGTTGAATTTAACTGCAAAATATTCTAACCAACGACGAAACACACCCCAAGAAACATCATTAATTGATTTAGCCAGACAGTGATTTTTTACCATGTTCTTAATACTTAAATTTTCATAGACTACTAAGGCGTTAGCCTTGCATACGTTACGCGCTATTCTCTTAGCGTGTTCATTCCGTTGTCTACTTACTTTTAAGTGTTTTCGAGCGTATCTTTGTCTAGCCTTTCGTCGTTGATTTTTACCTTTCTCCTTTTTGTAAATTTGACGTTGAGCGTGTTTAATAGATTTTTCGGCTTTCCTCAAAAACCTGGGATTTGGTTCATGGTGTCCATGAGAATCAGAGTAGAAAAACTCTAAACCAACGTCTAAACCTACTTCACCATCAGCGTTCCTTAACTCACTTAATGGTTCAGTTTTAATGTTAAATTGGCAGTAATACCCATCGGCTTTTTTGATTAACCTCACCCGTTTTATTGACTTGTCTGGATAGGTGTGAATATCCCATTTACCAAGCAACTTGACTTCACCGATATCTTTTTTGTCAGTAAATTTAATCCGTCTTTTGGTAGGGTGTAGTGACCAACCAGAAGTCTTATATTCAGCAGAACGGTTATCTTTCTGAAAGCGGGGATATCCCTTTTTACCTAGTTTTTTAGCCTGGCAATTACTGTAAAACCTATCAATAGCTAACCATGCTCTTTCTGTTGCCGATTGGCAAGCCATTGAATTTAATTCTTCTACAAACTTAAACTCTTGACGTAGTGCTGTTGAGTAATTATTAAGAGCCACCCTATTAATGTTGGCTTCTCTTGGTGTATCCATCCAATATCTAATAGCTTTATTTCTGATGAACTGTGTAGTTCTAATAGCTTCATTTATAGCTTGATACTGTAATTTAGTACCTTTGATTTTGTACTCTAACACCAGCACTACTTAATCACCTCCTTGTTTTGCTGAAACTTACATATATGTTAATATATTTATGGGTTGATTGTAATACAAGATGAAAACAGAAAGATTAAATGTCAGGCTAACTGACCTTTTTTGCATTGTTTTGACGACTGGATTGATTATTTACCAGAACCTAAAAAAGCAAGTGTCATTGAGGGCTTTAGCCCTTCAAGTGGTTTTCATCCCCGGTCTAAAGCACGTAATACGCAACTGCGTTGCTGTTACTCCGGGGTTTTCAACCTACCATTTTTATAAAATATTTATTCGTCCCGGCGATCAGATCCTTTGCCCAAAAGTCGATCAAACTCGTCTTTCATTACCTGATAACACTCACAAGAAGTAGCTTCTAAAGCCTTTCGATTTTGGATGCTCATATTACCACGTTTATAACAAATAATTCCCTCTTGGCTAAGAGTTTTAGCTGCCATCGTTACACCAGAACGGCGGACACCCAGCATCTGGGCGATAAATTCTTGAGTAAGTGGAAAATCATCTGATTCCATTCGGTCAGAGACAGTTAATAGCCAACGGGCAAGGCGCTGCTCCAGGCTATGGAGGCGATTGCAGGCAGCACCTTGTGAAACTTGGGTATATAAAGTTTGAAAGTAGCGCAGTAGGATGTTTTGCAATACTCCACCCCGATCAAACTCACTTTTCAAAACATCTGCCTTCATCCGCAAACCACCATCGGCAACTTGCACAATCGCTTGGGTGGTTGATTGGTTATCTCCCAAAATTATCGGGATACCCACCATACCTTCGTTGCTGACTATACCAACTTCCACGGAAGAAGCATTTTCCATAATTGTTAATAAAGAAACTACTGCCTTATGGGGGAAATAAACATCTGTGATCGTTTCTTCTGGCTCTATCAGAACCTTCCCAAAAGGTAGTGAAATAGGTTCTAAGTGCGGAATAATTCGCTCATATTCAGCATCAGGAAGCGCCGCAAGCAGACGATTTTTTTTAGCCTCCAGGGCATGATTATGTTTTGACATTAGGAATATCCTTTATATAGGCACTTTAGAAAAGGCAACTCAATTCATAAGGAGAGCAATTAAGGAATATATTCCTAACGTCAAACAGATGTATTCTCTAAAGGAGATTTTTTTGAAGCAATATTTTATCTAAATATATCTCTATTATAGATAACCAGATGGTAAAATTCACGCGTTAAGGAATTATAGACATAGAGATAAAAATGTAACTTGGTTTGCCTAAATATCTGCGTTTTTCAAGAGTAAAATTGGCGCAATCTACCTGTTTCTTATGTATAAACTAGGCATATTCTGGAATTTTTTGGACTTAAGAATAATTTCATAAATTAATTATTGGGAATATGGCTAACAAAACGATGATTTTAATAGGTTTTTAGTCAAGGATTAAAGCCCTGCGCTGATATCATGTCCGGTTGAACCAAACAAAGCATATCGCTAAAGCTCCGCTAACATATAGTGTGCCAGATATGAGCATCTGTTCGGCATTTAACTCGCATAATATAGGCGGGCAGAACTTGGCGCGATCGCAGTCGATAGCTGCCCACCCCACAATAATTTAATGTAATTGTATGCAAACTAGATGTTTTTCAGCTGCTCACCTACGGCAAGATACATATTAGTTACGGCGTTTTAATTCTGCCTCAATGGCTTCCACTACAGTTTCAATCACCTTGACTCTGGCATAGTATTTGTCATTAGCAGCAACAATTGTCCAAGGAGCTATGGGGGTGGTGGTGCGCTGAATTGCCTGATTTACGGCGACATCGTAATGATTCCACTTTTCCCGATTGCGCCAATCTTCATCGGTCAGTTTGTACTGCTTAAAGGGATCATTTTGACGGTCTGTAAAACGCTGAAGTTGTTCCTCTGGGCTAATGTGTAGCCAAAACTTGACTAAAACATAGCCTGCACTTGTTAACTGAGCCTCAAACTCATTAATTTCTCGGTAAGCTCTGCGCCACTCGATTTCCGAAGCAAATCCTTCCACCCGCTCCACTAATACCCGTCCGTACCAGGAACGGTCAAAAATGCCAATTATCCCAGCCGTGGGTAATCGTCGCCAAAATCGCCAGAGGTAATGATGAACTTTTTCTTCATCTGTGGGCGCAGCAAAGGGATGAACAAAGTAACTCCGAGGATCGAGAATATCGGTCAGCCGCTTAATCGCTCCACCTTTACCTGCTGCATCCCAGCCCTCAAACATTACCAGTACAGGAATTTGATGCTTGTGGATGCTTAATTGCAATTTGCGTAGTTTTACTTGTTCGTTGGCTAATTGCTCTTCGTAGTCGTTTTCTGAAAGACTCAAGCTCAAATCAGTTTGTGCAAGTAAGTCTGATTCCGTAGTTTCTAATTCTGTCTGTGGAGGTAAAGCCGGGGCTGGAAGCTGAATTTTGAGTCTATCTAAAGCAGCAGTCAAAGTATTAGCCAGGTGGGTGAGTACTTTCACCTGCGCCCACCGTTCCGAGTCAGCCTCGACTAAAGTCCAAGGAGCAACGCCGGTACTAGTTTGCACCAGCATTTCTTCAGCAAAGCTGGCGTAGCGGTCATAGTGTTTTGCTTGCTTCCAGTCTTCTTCTCGCACCCGCCAAGCGGTTAATTCATCTTTAGCGTAGTCTTTTAAACGACTTTTCAATTCTTTACGACTCAGATGCAACCAAAATTTAGCGATCGCAACTCCATCATCCACCATTTGACGCTCAAAGGAGTTAATTTGTCCCATTAATTTCATCACGGTGGGAACTTGCTCTGTTCCGACTCGCTCAAATAAGCGTTCTTCTAAAACATGAGTATACCAACTGTGATAGAAAAAGCTGATATTACCTTGGGCGGGTAGTTTTTCCCAGAATCTCCACAGGAAGGGGTATTTGCGTTCTTCTTCGCTTGGTGGCCAGATAGGATGGACTTTAAATCCACGCGGGTCCATGTAAGAAACCATTTGCTTCACCAGCGCACCCTTACCAGAAGCAGCCCATCCTTCCAAGACCACAACTACAGGTAATTTTTTCTCCCAACAAGCATTTTGCAGTTCCCGCAGTTGATGCATCAGCCTGTCAATTTCTGACTTATAGGTAGCTTTCTTTAAGGAAAGTGTTAAATCGAGTGTATCCAGCATAGAAATTTTTTTATCTCTGTATTGCTGAATTATGGCATTAGTATCCTCAAAGTAAAAAATACCTCATCTTCATTGCGACCGTAAGGCAGTGAAAGAAGTATAAAACCAAATGGTTATGCTACGCAATCTTGGGAGCTTTGGCTTTCAGGACTGACAAATAACAAAATATCCCAAAATTCCTTGTGGAGATGGTATCTTGCTCGCTAATCATCGGCACTATATGCTTGTTTCTCCAGAGATGTAATACTCCTGCTGATTTTTTGTAAAAAATAAAAAGCCATACAACATTATATTGCATGGCTTTTGGTGTAGTGTGAGGAGCTTAACTAAGTACCATCATAAAGTAATGCCAAAGTGGCAG
>REBL01000214.1 GCA_007692755.1 Nodularia sp. (in: cyanobacteria)
ATTCGACCAGGGTTGGCCGAGCGGTTGAGGCAGCAAACTCATAATTTGCCCAAGGCAGGTTCAACTCCTGCACCCTGGACTTTTTCAGAACTGAGTAAAGACGCGATTGGTCGCGTCTCTATGATAATTTGCTAATTGCTGAGTAGTTAATTCCCCAGCCCCCATGTGAAACTTAGCAATTTTATCGTTTGGTTATATTTTCAAAGCGAAACTCAGTTCCAACTCTGAGCTTGTTAGCATTAAAGCGAGGAGACATCAGCATTGATGTGTCATAAGGATTTGGTAAATCTGGTGTGCGAAGATAAGGATCATTGCCTACCTGCTGCTGGAGAACATCACGATAGAGAGTGTTCACCAACTCAGCATCACGGGCGATTTCATTTTCTGGAAAAGAATTACGCAAAATCGAACCAGAACCCAGAATTGAGTCTAGCTGACGCTTGGGGCTGCTATTCTCGTAGAAGTTGCGATCATTTTGAAAAAAAGCTCGCTCAAACACATCATTTGTGGTTTCATAATTGGGTGTTTCCGTCTGAGCAACTACAACAGAGGGAAAAGCCACAGCCGAAACCAGCAACGCTAATAAACCACCAAAGGTTTGAAATTTTATACCCATATTCTCTACTCCTCAACTTTTGGGCAAATCGTAACTTATGCTTAATTTCAGAACTGTCATCAGTTCAACCTTTGGTGTAACACAACTTTGCCTGTTTTGTAATGACGTATACTACTGAAACCTTTACCCAATCAGATATTTGTGCAGCTACTACTGACTTGACTACCCTGCATAACAAGCTACTAAATTTATTTTGCCAACTCGCTTATCAAGAAGGTGATTTTGTCCTTTCATCTGGACAAAGCAGTTCTTACTACATTAATGGTAAGCAGGTAACACTTCATCCCCAAGGCGCTTTAGCCATTGGTCGCATTCTCTTATCCCTGTTACCTACAGATACTCAAGCTGTAGCAGGTTTAACATTGGGTGCTGATCCCATTGTGTCAGCCGTGAGTGTGGTTTCTGCTTATGAAAATCGCCCCATACCAGCGCTGATTATTCGTAAGGAAGCCAAAGGTCATGGAACCAGAGCTTATATTGAAGGGCCTAATTTGCCCGAAGGTGCAAAAGTCATCGTTTTGGAAGATGTCGTGACTACGGGAAAATCAGCCATGAAAGCGGTTGAGCGTCTGCGGGAGGCTGGTTATGTAGTTGATACCGTCATGACGCTTGTAGACCGACTACAAGGTGGCGCAGAGTTTTACCAGTCAGTGGGGTTGAATTTTCAGGCGGTGTTCACAATTGCTGATCTTCAACAACGGTATCAAGAATTAGCTAATTAATTGGGGAATTAGGGTCGCGCGGCGACTCTCCCCTTTATTATCGGTCATTTATTTATCCCTACTTTTTCTAAATGAGGATTTGTGGTTCCTTGTAAATGGTGTATTTTTTGATTTTTGACATAAGTGACAGCTTGCTCAAGTTGCTTACTACCTAGTGAAAAAATACCATATCCTTCTTGCCAAGAAAATTTATTGGAGTTAACAGGAGTATTGTGGTTTAAATAATAAGAACTACTGCCTTTAATTTTTTTGACAAAATCTGAAATTGCTATTGTAGGAGGAATAGATACAACTAAATGAATATGGTCTTCCATACCACCTATAGCATGAACTATACAACTGATCTCATCGGATTTTCCAATAATATAATTATGTAGTTCAGATTCTTGATTGGGCATAATTAGAGGTAAGCGTTGTTTGGTTGCCCAAACGATATGATAATAAAGTTGCCATAAGGACATATTTTTTCCTAATTAGCTTTTGCATACATTTACTAGGCTGCCCAGATTTTTAGAAAAAATAAACTTATTTTAACCAGTTTTATTATTTATATTTGTTAAATTCGCCAATTAGCCCACCAGTTAGCCCAGTTAGCCCGCCCGCCCAGTTACCGCCAGCTCGCCAGGGGTTTAAAACCCCTGTCTAATAGCTGAAGTCGGATGAATCCGACTAGATCAAGATATTAAAAACCAACTAACTTTTGTAGTCCTCTTATAGAGGACTTTTGCTATTAGACAGGGAATTACATTCCCTGGCTTTATGGCTTTCATTATATGCGATCGCCTGTAGCGGGGCTTTGCCCATCGCAGATTTTTTCAAAATCAATTAAGCAATAAAAGCTGTATACAACAATCATAGTGAATATTGAAAATATTGGAAAAAAGCGTATAGCCAATTTATCATACCGAAATTATGGTAAAATATAATTTTATTTATATCCAATAAACGATTTATTCAATGAGTGAATTATTGACTCGTATCACGCAAATTCCGGGTCAATGTGGGGGTCGTCCTTGCATTCGAGGTATGAGAATTAGAGTCAGCGACATTTTAGAAATGTTAGCGGAAAATGTCAGCGCTAGCGAAATTCTAGAGGACTTTCCTGATTTAGAACCAGAAGATATTCAAGCTTGTCTTTTGTTTGCTGCACGCCGCACTGATTTTGTCCGGTTGACAGCATGAAGATTTGGATTGATGCTCAGTTACCGCCAACATTGGCAAGTTGGATAACAAATACTTTTGCTATAGAAGCCTTTTCATTAAAAGATATTGGACTCCGCGACGCTCAAGACATAGAAATTTTTCAAGCTGCAAGAATCGCCAATGTCATCATCATAACTAAAGACAGTGATTTCGTTGATTTGGTTTGTCGGCTAGGGATACCCCCTCAAATTCTTTGGCTGACTTGTGGAAATGTTACTAATCGTAATTTGTATCACATCAACTCTTGAATTTGACATTAGCTGATGCCTTGGAAGAATTACGCCAAGGAGAAATGATTGTGGAAATCAGCAATCGTCGGTAAGCAATTACAATATTTATCTTGATTATATTTGATGTTAAAGCGATGGCTTTGCCCGCCGTAGGCATCGCACACTTTACCAGAGGTATTGCTCTTCTTCTGTCATTTGACATCCTTGGTTTTTAAGCTGTAGTTTGAGGATATGGTTGATAATACTGTTTTAGTTAAAATTATTTCCCTGATTATAAGTGTTTATTCGGTTGCTAATTACTTAGATCAATGGTCATGATTGGTATATTTATTACCAAGACTCTTACTATACTATTTAGTCATGACAGAACAAATCATGCAAGCTCAACAAGACGAGTTACAGCACATTTTTGTAGCTAATGAAACAGCCAAGCAAGGTGGAACTCAACAAGTTACATCAAGGTCAGGAAAAAGCTATGAAGTAAAAATTCCTGCTAACTGTTTGGAAGAAACTAAACTACGCTTGAAAAGACGTAAGCCACAGCAAAATAATAGACGTATTTTACAGCAAAATGATAATTCTTTTAAAGGAATTTTTAGTAAAATCTATGAGAAATTTTCACGACAATATATAGCTTATGAAAATGGTCTTGATGTAGATGTAGATAATGAAAAGGATATTATTATCATAATCCATACATTGTTTGACAATAGTACAAACATAGAGAAAATAATATATGACTTAATAAACAATGCGGATATTAAGTCAACAAGCAAAGGAAGATGTGCGAATGTATATCAGAATATTAGCAATGCTAAATCTATAGATGACTTACCTGCTCTCAATTTATTAGAATTTATTATTTCATCCTCTCAAGTAAATCCTTCAGTTTCTAAGCGATACAATATTGCAAGTCAAAGTTCTAGATTATTCAAAATAGAACAATGTATTGAAAATGCCTTGACTGCATCTAACTTAAATAAGAATGAGAAGCAGTTGATTAGAGGAACATATCAGTGTATCAGAGCCGGAGAAAACATAGCTGATTTTGAGATTTTAAATCAACTTGATACCATTATTCAAAATAGTTCACTGCCTGACGAACTTAAACAAATATACTTTCGTTACAGTGTAACTGCTAAAGCAATTACGGCTGATCTATTTATAATAGATATAGTTGATAGTTGTTCTAGCATCAAAAGTAGTACATACAAATCCGAGATACTTAGTACCTATGCTGCACTCAGAGATGGTAAACAAGTTTCTGAGCAAGGAAATTTGAAATTATTAGACTCACTCATCTTAGATTCTCAGATACCAGATGATTGTAAAGTAATTTACAAGTTAATGCGTGAACCAGTGAGCAATCAGAACGGAAATAAAGATGATAATGTTTTCGCCAAAGTGAAAAAAGTCCGTGACTCCATGAATAAAGCTGCTGGAATTGTTCCAACTGCTATACAAATTGCATCAACAACTGGAATGAAAGCAGGAACAGGAGTAGCTATAGGTACATTATCTGGCGGTGCAGCGACTAATGCAACTTTAGCCCTGTTAGGTGGTGGCTCTGTCGCTGCGGGTGGTTTAGGAATGTTAGGAGGATTAGCAGTAGCAACGGGTGGAGGCGCGTTAATTGGTGCAGCTACTTTATTATCTTTTGTTTCTGTTAGCCAAATGGATGCTGAAGATAAGAAAAAATTAGGAATTGCAGCCGGAGTTGGAGTTGCAACAAGTGCCGCTGCTGTTGGTACAGTTTGGACTGCTGCGGGTGCTTTTGGTGTTGCTAGTACAGGGACAGCGATTAGCACTTTATCAGGAGCAACAGCGACTAATGCGATTTTAGCTCTGTTAGGTGGTGGCTCTGTAGCTACGGGTGGTTTAGGAATGTTAGGAGGATTAGCAGCAGTAACAGGTGGAGGGGCGTTAATTGCTGCTGGTGCTGGTTTTGCAGCTTGGAAATTTTTCAAAGGAGATAAGAATGATCCTAAGCGGATATTAAAACAGTTAGAGGCTAAATTGTATTCCTGATCGCCTGCCTTTGCTTGTGGATAAAATTCATACATAACAAGCTTTTTGTGCTTTCCTATCCGTCCAATTCAGGTTATATAAAATCTGAATTGTTTGGTTTATCAGTCATGCTTGGGCTTCTTGCTTACAGGTACGCCAGTATGCCCATAAGGCTATCAGTATGGAAATGAGAGTAAACCATATTAACCAACCCAAGTGCAGCCACAAATACCGATCATATTCAGGTGCTTTACCCGAAAAAAGTATGATTTGGATGTAATGGTAAATAGGAGAATGCGCTGCAACATTATCTCCTATCAACGCTGCTATATTTAGTTTTCCTGGTGTTGCAAATACAGTTTCTATTACCTGTAATATAGGTCTAGAAAAAACTGGTATTGTCAAAATAAGCGAAGACATTAAAGCCGCTATCTGAATATTTTTTGGTTTGTCAAATAAATAGCCTAACGCCAATCCTAAAAACAAATACGGAATTACTCCCAATATTAAGCTCCCTAATAATGAAATAAATATAGATGGGGATATTACATTACTAAACAGTGTTATAAATAGCATTGTTAATATTAGTAAAGAAGTGATTAACCAAGCTGCAATTACTTTGGCAGATAAATAAATAATTGGAGGTAATGGAAGAACCTTAAGAAATTTCGTCAATATTTCATTTTGGCGTTCCTCCGCAATAATATTACCAGTGCTTTTAGCCGCAGTCATCGCTAGATAGGAAGAATAAAAAATAGCGATAGTATATACACTGCTGGAATCTTCACTACTTCCAATCTTTGCAGTAAAAGAAATACAGACCGCCCACAAAAAACTAGCTATGAATGTCAGCCATATATCTTTTCGGTCAGCCTGGAATGTTTGTTGAATATTAAACTTTACGTGTTTTCTAAGTAAGTATAGCCAGTGCAATGCACCTACTTCGTTATCAGAATGAATTAAATTTGAATCAACTTCTTTATCAGATGATTCCTCACTATTGTTAACATCAAATGATTCGTTTAAGCGACCATCCTTTAACCAGATAGTTCGTGTTGGCTGAACACCAATTTCTCGATCATGGGAAATGAGTAAAACTGTATTACCCTCATCATGAAAATTCTGCAAATGTTTCCAGAATTTTGTGAGTTTACTAACATTATTTTCCGTATCTTCAGTATCGAGAAATGTAGTAGGTTCATCGAGAATTAAAAGCTTAGGAGAACCAGCCTGTGCAAGTGCAAAAAATAAAATCCTTTCTTGTCCACCTGACAATCTTTGCTTATTTTGAGAAAACTTAAGCCCAAAATCTTCTAAGATAGAATTTATTTTGCCTTCTGCTCCTTGATAATGACTTTCAATCAAATCAATTAACCTGCCTAACTGGGCATTTTCAATGGGAGGTCCTATTTTTTGTGGCGCAACTCCTGTGAGAAATTTTGATTTAAGTTCGCTGGGAGGGGAGCCAAAAATTTTGACTGTTCCGCTATCAGGGTATTTAATGCCTAGAAGAATATCTATGAGAGTGGATTTACCAGCACCAGTTTCACCCTTTAAATGTATAAGTTCTCCTTGCTTGACTGTAAGTTGTATATTTTCTAGAGGATGTTCTATATAAGAACGAGCGTAATTTATATTGTCTATTTCAATGACATTCACCTTGTATTCTCCTCTAGATTTTAATGTTGATTTTAATAGTGAGATAATAGCTATTGGCACTAGCACAATAACAACGAATCGCTAACAGGTAGATTAATACAAAATTTTCAAAGCAAAATGAGTTCCATAACCGATTAAAGCTCCTATAGCCAAAGCCAATTCCATAGGAAGACTAATAAATCCCAATCCAATCAAGGCTGCGATCGCAGTACTAGATACCACTCCAGCAACTGTTGCTACTGCTAATGGTTTGACAGTTATTTTCATTGGCTGAAAGGCTGTATTTGGATCTTCTAGGGGAACTTCTGTTATATCAATTCGAGCCTTATCTGTAACTTGTTCCGGGGCTTGAGAACAATTAACTGCAAAAACACACAAATCTACTTCAACATACTGGCTTTTTAAGCCCATAAATAAAAATGTGCTAAATAGTAAAAAAGTAATTAATGAAGCAGTCACTATCCACTTTGTAAATGATTTCTCAGATTTTTCAACCAATCTTGAGTTTTCGCCTTCCATAATGAATCTCTCCAATTTAAGTTATAAAAAAATCATCAACATTTAGCACTCACATTAGAACTGACAACCATAAATAGTTGTCACAGTTTCTAGTGAAGCAGTCACTGTACCATAAGCAGCTAATGCTCCCACAGGACCACCAAATATAAATCCTAATGCTCCTGCTGCTCCTCCTAAGAGATTATTCCGAAGATGTCTGTTAGGACAATTATCTTTTTTACTTTCAATTACTATGTTGTCTGAAATATCAAGCGGTTGAGAAATTTCAATTTTCAAATCATCTGTGTATTGATCGAGTCTTTCGATAACAATGTTTTTTAACTCTGAAGGTAAAGCTGAGTTTTGAGATAATGCCAACAGAACATTTCCGTCATTAGAATCAGCTAATTTTTGGATGAGCTTGTTTGAAATTTTGTTTCTACTAGCTAGCGATATCTGAATACCATTTTCTTGCCATGTGATAGGATTTTCTGCTACTAAATCCATTACTGCTTCAGAGGAATTTACATTTTTAGTTACTAAAAGTAAGACACTATAATTTGTAGATTCAGCCAATTTTTTTAGGACATCTTCAGGAGTATTTTGATTAGCAGCCAGTTTAATAGGAATATTTTTTAAATATTCATCCTGAATCAGGGGATTGGTGGTTACAGGATTATTAGCTATTTCTCGTAATATACTAGGAGAAGCTTTTTTTAGATTGGCTATTGACCACAAAATTTGGCTTTCTTTTGAGTTCGCTAATTTTTTAAATACATCTTCAGGAGTTTGAGGATTTGCAACTAGAGCTTTTTGAACTACAAAAGCATCTGCATAAGGATTTTTAGCAACTTTTCTTAGGACTTCAAGCGTAGCATTTGAACGTTTAGCAATATTCTCAAGTATGCCCACATCTTCCGATTGTACGAACACATCTAAGACATCTACAGGAGTTTTGGAATTAAAAGCGATCGCACGTTGAAGCAGCTTGAGATTTTTATCAACCTTTGGGCTATCAAGGGAAGATGTCAAAGCTCTGAGTATACTTTCATCAGATTCAGGATTTGCAGCCAAAATCATCAAAGTATTCCCATGAGTTCTAGGTTCTTGGATAATTTTTAGTATCCTTTCGTGACTATTACAGAATTTGGGTAAAACTCCTCCAGTGATCATTGGGTAACAAGAGAATTGCGTCCAACCCGTCACCACAAACAGGATAGCCGTCAATGAAATGGCGACAGTCCAGAGTGTTTTCTGAGAGAAGATATTTCTAGAAGAATTTTCAACATTCAGCATATCAAGTCAGTTTAATTACTTATCATAAAAACTCATGAAAACTCTCTGCGTCTCTGCGTGAGATTGAATTATGTTTTGCCAAAAATGAGATTATTTAAAATCTTAATTAAATTGTTTTTTCACATCTTCATAAATTTCGAGAGTGATTAGAGAAATACTATTCTCCTCAGCATAGACTTCAATCTTTTTACGGGCAAAAGGACGGACAAAAAAAGGGATTTCCTTGAGTTTAGCTTCAGCGTCAGCAGTCCATTTAATTGATTCACTCATTGATTTTTAGGCTTTAATTTCAATATAAATATTTCGATTGTTCCAAATTTACCCTCAACATAAAAATCGTTACCAGGTTAACCCCAGTAACGATATTTCACGAGAATTAACTTAACCTTGTGCTACAGGTTCCTTCGCCAAGAACTTCTCAAGTTCAGTCAACGCATCAGCATCAACCTTGGTTTGCATGGGGCAGAACTTAGGACCACACATGGAACAGAACTCAGCAGTTTTATAAATATCTGCTGGTAGAGTTTCGTCGTGATATTCCTTAGCTCTTTCGGGGTCTAAAGATAATTCAAACTGACGGTTCCAATCAAAGTTATAACGGGCTGCTGAGAGTTCATCATCTCTGTCTCTCGCACCTGGGCGATGTCTAGCAATATCCGCAGCATGAGCCGCTATTTTATAAGCAATCAAACCATTGCGGACATCTTCGGCATTGGGTAAGCCTAAATGTTCTTTAGGTGTAACATAACACAGCATTGCTGTACCGTACCACCCAGCCATTGCCGCCCCAATTGCCGAGGTAATGTGGTCATAACCAGGAGCAATATCTGTCACCAAAGGCCCCAACACATAGAAAGGTGCTTCAGAACACTCTTCCATTTGCTTGCGGACATTGAACTCAATTTGATCCATTGGTACGTGTCCAGGCCCTTCTACCATTACTTGGATGTCATCTTCCCAAGCTCTGCGGGTTAGCTGTCCAAGGGTTTTGAGTTCTGCTAATTGTGCAGCATCTGAGGCATCATGAGTACAGCCAGGACGCAGGGAATCACCCAAACTAAAGGAGACATCATATCTTTTGAAAATCTCAATGATGTCGTTGTAATGGGTATACAGGGGGTTTTGTTTGTGGTGATGCAGCATCCACCGCGCCAAAATCCCACCACCACGGGAGACAATACCAGTAATCCGGTCTCTAACTAACGGTAAATGTTCAATTAAAATCCCGGCGTGAATAGTTTGATAATCTACACCTTGTTGGGCGTGTTTTTCGATAATGTGCAGAAAGTCGTCGGCGGTGAGATTTTCAATTGTGCCGTGGACACTTTCTAATGCTTGATAAACTGGTACTGTGCCAATAGGAATAGATGAAGCATTAATAATAGCGGTGCGAATTTCATCTAAGTTACCGCCACCTGTGGACAAGTCCATCAAGGTATCAGCACCGTATTTCACCGCTAAATTCAACTTATCCACTTCTTCTTGAAGATTAGAAGAGTTGGGAGAAGCGCCGATATTAGCATTAACTTTACATCTGGACGCGATGCCGATCGCCATCGGTTCTAAGTTGGTGTGATTAATGTTAGCAGGGATAATCATCCGTCCCCGCGCCACTTCATCACGAATCAGGTCTACAGGCAGGTTTTCCCGCTTGGCCACGTAGTGCATTTCTTCAGTAATAACACCCTGACGCGCGTAGTGCATTTGAGTGACGTTACTCTGTCCACGACGTTTAGCAACCCATTCTGTCCGCATATTTGAATTCCTCAATAAACAGCTTCCCTCCGCTGGTATTAGCCAGACTCAGGTGTTAAGGGTGTGATCTCAGCCTGAAAATTCAGGCACCCCTAGCATGAATGAAATTGTACCATCTTAGTTATAAATAGGGTCGGGCTGTTGACCATTTCTGAGGTGAAACTAAGCTTGCCACGCCAGAGGGGTGTGTTATGCCGTAGGGCTAAAGCACATGGAATTTTTGACGGTGCGTTGCGCTGCGCGACAACACACCCTACACTTTATTTGGCTTTGTATAAATAATTTTCTCAAATTCAATTATTTATTTTGCGTGGTTGGTATCCTCGCCCGCCAGGAATGTTTGTCAATCAAATTAAAATTGACATATGAGCAATGACTAACAACTAATGGCTAACCATTACCGCTATATTATTTTTTACAAACCCTATGGAGTCCTGAGCCAGTTTACGCAGGAGACACCGAAACATAGCACTTTGAAGGACTATATCCCGGTTCGGGATGTCTATCCTGTGGGGCGTTTGGACTGGGACAGCGAAGGTTTATTACTATTGACGAACGACGGACAATTACAACACCGCCTCGCTCATCCTCGCTTCGGACATCAACGCACTTACTGGGTGCAGGTAGAACGCATTCCTGATGTGGATGCTATCAACAAGTTACAAACAGGTGTGGAAATTCAGGGTTATCGCACTCAACCAGCGCAAGTCCGACTGTTGTTAGAAGCAACCCAGCTACCTGAACGCCACCCGCCAATTAGATTTCGCAAAAATATCCCCACAGCTTGGTTAGAAATGACTTTGACTGAGGGCAAAAATCGTCAAGTGCGGCGAATGACTGCGGCTGTGGGGTTTCCCACTTTGCGACTAGTCAGGGTGAGCATAGCCCATCTGAATCTGGATGGTTTACAACTGGGTGAGTGGCGCGACCTCATGCCATCAGAACTCGAATTTTTGCATAATGTGCCTAAAAATTACAAAAAGGTGACTAGGACTATCACTGCAAGGCACAAGTGAAGCAAGAATCCTCATCTCTTGAGAGTGAGGAGTGTCAACGCCATAGGGTAGAATATTTCTATCAGTACAAGATTTAAAATCGTACCCTTAGACTGGGGGAAAGTACAAGCCTGAATCAACTTCAGGACATATCATTACGCCCTATGGGCAAAAGTGGTACAGCCAATAACCCTAGCAATAGGGATATTAAGACTCAAAAGCCTTAATTATCTCTGTGGCTTGATCACGGAGAGTGTAAATGTACTTCTACTCTAGGCAGCGACAGCCAATTGTGGCACTTTGGATATTAGTGAATAGAAGCAGCTTGGAATGGGAATGAAGGAACTTCTACTATGCTGATTTGCCCTCAGTGTACATTTGAAAACCCCAACAGTAACAAATTCTGTCAAAGCTGTGGTGCATCCCTGACCCACAAGATTTGTACGGAGTGCAGTGCCGAAGTACCTCTGAACGCACCAATTTGTCATAACTGTGGTGCAGAATGCGGAATAGTTTGGCAGGCAATTATTGCTAAGGAAGAAACCGAGGACTGGGTACTAAGTACTGGGGAAGAAAAAGAAGACAAGACTATCGCAGAAGATGAGACAGAAAATTTCCCCACTTCTGCCATTTCTTTATTACAACTCACGACAGGTTCTTATTTAGACTCAGAACAGCGCTATCAATTGTTAGAACCACTATCAGTCGCAGAGGCAAATATGTCCACGGCTGAAATGTGCGTGAAAGTGTTGGATTGTCTGCCATATCAAATATCGCCGATTGAGGCCATACTAGCCAATCAGCAAAAGGGTCTGGTGGTTTCACCTGGTGAAACGAGTGAAATTTCTCGCCTTGCTAAAGCTTATATTGTCTTACAATCCCAAATTCACCCAGGTATACCAGCAATTCATGATGCTTGGCAACAATCTGACCTTCAGGTGTTATTGATCGAAGACCGTTCAGATTGGCAGTCTTTACTGGAATTATGGCAATCGGAAGGAACGTCTACGTTACAGATTTTACACTGCCTTTATCAGATGACCCAACTCTGGACTGTATTAGAAACAGTCAAATGTCGCCAAAGTTTGTTGGATGTGTCGAATCTCCGCTTAGACGAAGACCAAACACTGGCATTACAGAGGTTGTATGTAGAATCACTGGATGAAGAACATGAAGAACAAACTATAATATCATCTGATGTGGGAGAGGTAGAAACATTTACCATCCCAGGGAAACCTTTAACTATCCAAGCTTTGGGACAAGTTTGGCAGGCACTATTTAGACAGTCTCAACGTACTCAATTTGGTTCTGTGGTGCAGATTTTAGAAGATTTGGAACTCGGCACAATTGAAACTGTTGAGCAGTTGCGATCGCGCTTAGAGGAAATTGCCACTGAACTAGAAACACCCGTGAGTGCCAATGTTGATCCAATGGAAGAAAAACAGACTGTCTCTCCCACTCTTTTGCAATTAGATGATTTAGAAGATTTCTCTGCCAGAGGTGATGATTTGCCAACTGTTCTCTTGTCAATGCAATTGAATAGTTTGGAAGATGCAGGACGCACTGATGTCGGTCGTCAACGTCATCACAATGAAGACTGCTTTGGGATTGAAACCAAAATCAACAAGCTGGAATTGCCCAGAAACCGAGTTTTACAAGCCCGTGGTTTGTATATCCTCTGTGATGGTATGGGTGGACACGCTGGGGGTGAGGTAGCCAGTGAGTTGGCAGTTAACACTGTCAAGCAATATTGTGATGAACATTGGATTGCTAACCAAATGCCCACGGAAAATATGCTTCGTGAGGCTGTATATTTAGCTAATCAAGCAATTTATGAGGTAAATCAACAAGAAGTTCGTTCTGGCATCAAGCGTATGGGTACTACCTTGGTGATGCTCTTGATTGAAGGTACTCAAGCAGCAGTAGCCCACGTCGGAGATAGTCGCCTTTACCGCCTGACACGCAAGCGAGGATTGGAACAAATCACAGTAGACCACGAAGTCGGTCAACGAGAAATTTCTAGAGGCGTGGAAGCCAGTATAGCCTATGCCCGTGCGGATGCTTACCAGCTAACTCAGGCCTTAGGCCCTCGTGATCAAAACTCAATTAATCCCGATGTAGAGTTTTTTGAGATTACTGAAGATAGCCTCTTTATCCTGGTATCAGATGGTTTATCAGATAATGATGTTTTAGAAACTCATGGGCTGAATCAGCTAATTCCCCTACTGAGTACTGGCGCTAACTTGGAACAGGGAGTCACAGAATTAATTGATTTAGCAAACAAATACAATGGTCATGACAATATTACTGCTATACTGATCCGGGCTAAAGTGCGCCCAAATATGGACAGTTAAAAATATATGGGCAGTGGGAAGTAGTGAATTATTTTCCCATCCCTAATCCCCAATCCTAATTGTTTACGCTTATGCAGGTCGTATTGTGGTTATTCTGACTCTGTTAGAACCGCAACAAAAAACGTCACTCAAGCAGTGGTGCTTTGAAGATTCCTCCGTGATTCGCATCGGTCGAGCGGGGGATAATGATGTGGTTTTATCCGATAGTTTGGTTTCGCGGCACCATTTGGAATTGAGGCCAGTTAATTCTGGCAAAAATAAACATATTGCTGCTTGGCAGGTTTTTAGTAAAGGCACTAATGGCACTTTTTTGGATGGTACCCTTGTGCTTCAGTGTCCTTTGCCGGATAATTCTCTGCTGCAACTAGCCCAGGGAGGGCCAATATTAAAATTCCAATTGCAGAAGTTACCAAATACTGTGCTGCGATCGCTTGAAGGTGAGGAGGCTGAAGAAAAAACAGTAGCAAATTTAGCCTCCACTACTTGCACACACGAAGGTAATTCGCCGAATAATCTATTTTGTGTCCATTGCGGTCAACCTCTCTCAGTTCAACAGAAAATTCGTCAATATCAGGTGTTGCGAATTCTCGGACAGGGAGGTATGGGTACGACTTATCTAGCTTGGGATGCAGCAGGTTTGACAGAAGGAAAACCACAATTGTTGGTTTTAAAGCAAATGAATGCTGATATGGCTAAAATTGCCAAAGCCCAAGAGTTATTTGAACGGGAGGCACATACTCTCAAATCCCTAGATCATCCGGGGGTTCCCAAGTATTACGACTTTTTTGTGGTGGCTGGCAAAAAGTATTTGGCGATGGAATTAGTTCATGGACATGATTTAGAAAAAAGAGTCTATGCCACTGGGCCAGTTACGCCCAGTCAGGCGATCGCTTGGATGATTCAAACCTGTGAGATATTAGAGTATCTCCATAGCCAAAAGCCACCACTAATACACCGTGATATTAAACCCGCTAACCTGATGGTGCGAAATTCCAATAATCAAATAGTAGTGTTGGATTTTGGGGCTGTGAAGGAAATTGGTACCACTCCTGGCACTCGGATTGGTGCGGAAGGTTACTGCGCCCCTGAACAGGAACGAGGACAACCCTTAACTCAATCCGATTTATATGCCATTGGGCCAACCCTCATTTTTCTGCTCACAGGTGAAAATCCTTTCAAGTTTCTTCGCCACCGAGGACAAAGTTCTCGGTTTGATGTGGTGAAGATTCCCACAATTAGTCCTCAACTTAGAGCAATTATTGAACGCGTTACGCAGCAGTTGCCACGCGATCGCTACCAAAGTGCTAAGGAACTGGCTGTAGCATTAGCTGCTTGCCAAGTGTAGGCAGTGGGGAGGATGAGAAATACTTACTCCCAATGCACTATTTCCTACTCTTCATCCCAAGCTTCTACTGATAGTAAGTCGCCAATTGGATCTTGCATACTAAAGCCAAAGTCTTGCAGTTCCTGTTTCCAGTGCTGCCAGTCGTTGCCATAGAGTAATGCAATTTTCCAAATGCTGTCAGATGGTTTGATGATATTGGATTCGATGAGTGATTGCACGTTACGCTGCAATTTCACCATTGGGTGAATCACTTGCTGAGTCATAGCCTCGATTCAATTCAGATTATGTTTGGTAATGCTTAATCAAAACTGCTTTCCGTTTTGCAATTGTCATCGATGCGCGGAGTCTTGTAATTGGCAAAGCTAGTCTTAACTATCTAACTATACCATAACAGACTCTAGCAGTTGGCTGGAAAATTCGTTTTTGTACGGTAATCACCACTACATAACTGAAATATTGCCGAGCCGTCATCGCGGATGCTATACGGAGAAGCTAACCTTCCAAAAATTACATAGATAGATTACTGAGGAAGGCGTGTAAACTTTTCTTGTTTTATAGTCAGCAGAATCTTTTTGATTGTTAAAAGACCATAGAACCTGGGGTTTTTGATGATTTTTGCGTAATGGTGCAATAAAATTGATTACGCATATTTAACCCTTATATAGGCTATCGCAAACATCGAGAATTAAACAACCTTCTGATAAATCTTTATATAAATTTAATATTACCCTTAAAATTTCATCTCGTGAATCTGGATATTTGGAAAATATGCTTCTACCGAGCTTCTGTCTCCAGCAACAAGGTAACAGGTTCATCATTTTTAATAAAAACTTGCATCATTGCACCAAATTGACCTGTCGCCACCTGTAAACCACTGGTTTGCAACTTGCTGACAAAGCGAGCATACAATTCTTGAGCTAATTGGGGTTGAGTCGATTGAGCAAAAGAGGGGCGGCGACCTTTGCGACAGTCGCCATAAAGAGTAAATTGACTGACTACCAACAACTCAAACGCATACAAAAAACCTACTCAAGCCGAAAATTGAAGGGTAAACGAGTGTAAATCCCGTGAGGGTCGTTCATCTTTTGCAGAATCAGCATTTCCTGTTGTAGTTTCTGGAATTGCCCGATTAGAGGATGAGATGGTTGAACTGATACTCCCGTCATCTCTAAAATATTGGTAATTTCTTGAGCCGCCCGGCCAAAAAAACGTTCTTCCAAGGTACTCACTCTGGGATACTCTTGCAATTGCCAATCGTTGTCCAGTTTAGCTTGCTGGGCAGCATATGCAATAGCTGCATTCAGACCACCTATTTCATCTACCAAACCGAGTTCTTTAGCCGTCATCCCTGACCAAACTCGTCCTTGGGCAATTTCTGCGACTTTTGCGGCTGGTAATTTCCGACCTTGAACAACTTTATCAAGGAATAGATCATAAATGCGGTTGACACTACGTTGATAAATTTCTAACTCTTGGGGTGATTTCGGGCGCGTCACGGTTTGAAGGTCTGCATAACGTCCAGTTTGTACCGTATCCCAGGTAATACCATTATCATTGGCTAGTTTTTGCCCATTAAACAGGATTCCAAACACGCCAATGGAGCCTGTAATTGTAGTTGATTCGGCAAAAATGCGGCTGGAATCGCTGGCAATCCAGTAACCACCAGAGGCGGCGACATCACCCATTGATACCACTACAGGTTTGACCTGACGAGTCAATTGTACTTCTCGCTGGATCACCTCGGATGCAGTAGCGCTACCGCCGGGGGTATTAATTCGCAAGACAACTGCTTTGACATCATTATCTTGGCGTAGTCCATTCAAGATTCTGGCAAAGCGATCGCCTCCTACTTGCCCATCTTCCCCTCTACCATCGACAATTTCACCTTCAGCATAAACTACAGCAATTTTATTTTGAGAGTTACGTTCTAAACCCAAAGATTTACCGGAAACTTGAGCGTAATTTCTCAGATTGATTTGCCGGAAGGTGCGATCTGTTTCGTCGCTGGCGGTCAATTTTTTGAGGTCGGTAACCACCTCATCCATGTATGCCACTTGATCCACCAAACCACGGTCTTTGGCTTCACTTGCTGTCAGTATTGCCTGAGTATCGGCGATCGCTTGCAACTGTTGAGGCGTAATTTTGCGATTAGAACCGACTGTAGTCCGCCAATCTCCCCAAACATCATCCAATAATTTTTGGATTTGTTCACGGTTTTCTGGACTCATCTCGTTGAGGATAAATGGTTCGATTCCGCCTTTAAATTTCCCCACCCGCACAGTCTGAACACCAAGCCCGAATTTTTCTAAAGCCCCCGCCAGAAATATTGGTTGGCTACTCAAACCCTTAACTTCCATCAAGCCTATGGGATTAAGTACGATTGTATCGGCCACCGAACTCAGATAATAGTCCCTTTCACTTAAGCCCACTCCATAGGCCACAACCTTTTTCCCAGATTCGCGGAATTTATCCAGGGCTTGGCGAATTTCGGTCAGGGACGCAAAGCCCATGCTACCGGAGGCACTGGTGCGGGTTGCGTCTAAATAAATACCGACAATTCGCGGATCAAGCCTCGCCTTTTCCAAGGTATCGAGAACGCTACGGAGTGTCATCCTTTGGGCTTCTGCTCCTGATAATGTTCGTTGTAGCAATTCGCCAGAACTGGGCGCTCTATCAGTAATATTCATTGACAAGTCAAAAACCACAACTGACTTGTCTCTCACTTGGGGAGTAGTATCTCTGGAGCTGGTAACTGCAAATAACAGTAATAATAGTCCTGTTGTGCTGATACCGAAGAAAATCATCAATCCGAGTACAGTACCTAGTAAACTAGCAAAAGTTTGTTTGAAGAAATTACGCATTTTAGTTATTGAGCATAATCCGCGAGTAGCCCCAAGTTGGGGATGAATCACGGGACGATTTATTGTATTGGTTTTGACATATTCCCCCAAATTCTATTCGGGGGCTTGAGGCATCACGACTCGTAAACTTTCTGAATTCTGCAATTTATTTAATGTAGTGTTTCCAGTACAAAATAATACTGTAGTAATTTCTGCAAATAACACTTTAACTAAATCATACAATGCCGCTTCTGATTCCACGGCGGCTTCGAGGAAAGGCATAGCCAAACCAGCAACATCTGCTCCTAGAGCGATCGCTTTGGCCACATCTAAGCCATGACGTAACCCCCCCGAAGCAATTAAGGGTACATCAGGCGCGATCGCGCGAATACTGGTAATACAGTCTGCCGTTGGCAAACCCCAATCTGCAAATGTTCGACCTAAGCGTCTTTGCAAGGCATTTTGGGCCCGTTCACTTTCCACCTTTGCCCAAGAAGTACCACCTGCACCAGCCACATCAATGGCCGTAACTCCAGCAGCTAAGAGTTTTGTTGCCATTGCCGCAGAAATACCATTGCCCACTTCCTTGGCAATCACTGGCACTGTCAACTTATTGCATAAAAGATTTATTTTGTCAAGCAAACCTCCAAAGTTAGTATCACCACTAGGTTGAATACACTCTTGTAGTGGGTTAATGTGTAGAATCAAAGCATCAGCCTCTAAGATATCAATAATCCTGAGACATTCATCTAAACCATAGTGATAATTCAGTTGTACAGCGCCCAAATTGGCAAATAACAAAACATCCGGCGCGTACTTGCGGATAGCAAAGGTATCAGCCACTTGGGGTTTTTCCACTGCCACGCGCTGGGAACCAACACCCATAGCAATTTTATAGTGTTGAGCGACTTTTGCTAGACGCTGGTTAATCATGGCAGCTTGTTCTGTTCCTCCAGTCATAGAAGAGATTAACAGAGGTGCTGCTAGGTGTTTACCAAGGAAAGTTGTACTAATATCAATATCGTCGCGGTTGAGTTCTGGTAAGCAGCAGTGGTTAAAGCGATAGCGTTCGAGTCCATTGGTAACTTGATGGAATTGAACATCTTCTTCTAAACAGATGCGGATATGATCTGCTTTGCGTGACTGGGTTTGTTCTGAGTTGTTAGTAGGAGCGTTCACTGGTAAATCAAAGCAGTTGTCTTCACTATTGTTACAGTTATCGGAATTTTGTGGTGTTATGCCATTTCTTCCTTTGTTCACATCTTGCACCATTTTAAATCAGCTCCAAAACCCGCGCGGAAATTAATTTGGGCGCTTATCGCTAAAGTCCATTAAAATTGACTGAAATCTTTCCCCACTCATCTTTATACAACTTTCGCTATCAGACGGAGGTTTATGGCAACTTTGCGGTATGCACTCCGCTTTAGCGATACATTCCTCATAATTGGTTACCCATAATATATAGCCAAAAACAGCAGCCATAAAATTGAGTTAATTTCCCCCCTGCATTTCTTCAACTTTAAACATACTAATTAATACTCCCGCAATCGGAATTGATAGGAAAATGCCTACTAAACCCGCTACTCTTGCTCCTACTAATAAAGCAAAGAACATGAACACTGGATTCATATTTATTGAACCTTGCATAATGCGCGGCATTAATAAATTTTCTTCTATTTGCTGAAGCACAATGGAACCAATTAATACTTGCAGACTCAGCCAAATACCTTGAGGTAAAACAATCAAAGCAACTAGGGTAATTCCAATTGTAGCGCCAATACCAGGAATCAAATCAAATACACCTGCGATCGCGGCTAAAAATAAAGCATAAGGTAGTTGCAGAAAAATAAATACAATAAATACTGAAACGCCAAAAAATAAAGATAACAATAAACGACCCCAAAAGAAACCTAAAAAGTTTTGTTGGACGGCTAAAGTGAACTTATGACGAACATTTCGGGGTAAAATTTTGATCACAAAATTCCAAACTCTTTTGCCATCTAGCAACATAAAAAAAGCTACAACAGCAATCAAAATTAAATCCACTAAATTAGTTAATAAAACTTGAAATGTTGACCAACCCGTGCCAATGCCTGCTAAGATTTGATTGCGAAATTCATCCTCAACTGCTTTTAAATCTACATTAAAATTGAATCTACCGAGGAGATTTTGTAATGTATCTAAGAGGGAAATAACATAATCGATAAATTGAGGTGCTTGTTCCAGTATTTGTTGAAATTGAGATAAGATGGCAAAACCCAGAGTTGCTATCAACCCACCCAAAATTACCAAACTCAGTAAAAAGACTATAATAACTGCAATGCCATGTGGTAAAAAACGTTCAGACCACTTGACTGGATAACTCAACAAAAATGCCAGAATTCCAGCAAATATAAAAATGACAATTACCGTAGAAAAGTAAGTTAAAATTTGAACAATTGCCCAACCAATAGCTAACAGTAGTACATAGCGAATTAGCTTAGTATTATTCAGTTGCTCCCAAAACCTTTTGATGCTTGGCTCATTCATAATTTAGATAAATTTTAGATGCTATTAGTGGGTGATAATCGTCCATACCTTCAACAGAAAAATTGTGTTAAGTAATGAGATAAATATTCATCTACCTACGGTGACGTTTCTTCGGTTGAGATGACTGGTTTTGCTGTTCTTCTGCACTGAGGTGTACAGCATATTCAGAGGGAACAATTGCCGCGCCGCGCTGTTTAGCGTAAACCTTGGTGAATTCCGCCCCTAAAAACAGAATATGAGCAGCGTAAAAAATCCAAGTGATGACGATCACAAATGAGCCAGCTACGCCATAAGCAGAACCAAAATCAGTTCGACTGAGGAACTGTCCAAAGAAATACTGCCCTACTAAAAATAAGAGTGAGGTGATTAGCGCACCAACGATAGTATCACGCCAGGCAATCTCGGCATCTGGTAGTATACTATACATCATAACAAATATTAATGTTGTGCCAGCAAAAGTTATGAATAAGCTCATGAATTGCCACAGATAACCTGAACCAGGGACTAATTCATTCAAAAAAATCACTAATCTTGCCAAAATTGTATTGGCTACAAAAAATAAAATTAACAGAAAGGCAATTACCAGTACCATCAAAAAACACAACAAACGTTTACGCAATAAATTTAAAACACCGTGTCTTGGTGCTGGCTTCACCTCCCAAATTCTATCGAGTGCGGTTTGAATTTGGGTAAATACTCCAGTAGCACCAAATAGTAAAAAAGCAATATTGAAGACAATCTGAAACGTTTGTTCTCCAGGCTCAATTCTCAGGTTAGCAATAGCTGTGGAAATTAATTGCGCCCCCTCCTCACCAAACATATCGCTCAATTGAGAAACTAACTCATCTTGAACCGTAGCCTCTCCAAAAATTGTCCCTACAATCATAATCACCAGTACCATCAGTGGCGCTAGGGAAAACACTGTGAAATATGCTAGTGATGAAGCTAATAGAGAGACTTCGTTAAGTTTCCACTCCGAAACAATTTCTTTGAATAATCGGCGAATTTTTCTCAAAGTTACCATAGGAAATAAATTTTAAATGAAGAACTAGGTATCAAGTTAGATTGGGGATTGATTTCATAGATAAATATGGGGGCTTATACCATTAAGCAACTATTGGTAAAAGGTAATTTTTATCTACTCATGTTGATCAGAAACATTTAATACATCACTGAATTTCAATGTGTAAATATCTGTAGGCATAGCAATTTCTGCTTGCTCTAATGCTTCTTTAATTGCTTGAGCCATCAAAGAAGTCGTTTCTAAAAATGGTAATCGCCGAGAATTTACCCAACATCGCACTTCAATATTGACTGTACTCGGAGCTAATTCACGGACTAGAATATCTGGCTTTGGTTCTTTTTCAATTCCTACAACTCCCAAAACAGCATGATTAATAATTTGTTTAGCTTTTGTAATATCTGCATTATAATCAATGCCAAATATAATTGAATTGCGGCGAGTAATTGATGCTGTATTGTTCACAATAATAGCACTAAAAACTTCTTGGTTAGGAATATAAACCACACGTCCATCATAAGTCTTCAAGGTTGTAGCGCGCAGTTGAATTTGGGTAACAGTGCCTTCAAATTCTCGAATAACTATCTGATCTCCTAAATGAAAAGAACGAGATACTAGCAAAACAACACCGGAAAAATAGTTACTTAAAATGTCTTTGAGACTAAAACCTATTGCCACACTGGTTAATCCTAAAGTTCCCAATAATGTGGCAAAATCTAATCCTAAAACTCCCAAAGCCACAATTGATCCTATTACCCAAACAAAGCCATATACCAAACGACTAACTAAGATTTTAGAATTGCGATCTACTTCCCAATGTTGAGCGCCAGTCAGGGTGAGGTGGCGCATACTGGTTGCTATTATTCCAGTAGTTATTACTACTAGCAGCATTCCTAAAACAGAGGGTAAGTTGTCGATAGTATCTTGCTGAAACTGTCTCAGGGTAGAGAATAATCTTTGTCCAACATCAATTGCTAGTGGAGGTTGCTCAAATGCCCCATTTAACTGCTTTGCCCACCATTGTCCTAATGCTTCAATATCTAGGTTAAAATCTTCAGCATCTTGTTGGGTGACAGTCATTAAAACCCGATTATTGAGTTGTAATGTAGCGATACCACGCTGGGAATCTGTGACTACAGCAACTTTTTGGTCAGTTTGGGAACGCACTAAAACGCTAGCAATGCGGCGATTGATAATCTGCGCCCGTTGTCTAGCACTGAGTTCTCCCAAGCTACCAACTTGAAACACGGGCTGTCCTCTAACGAGGATATCGGCAAAAAATAGCCCAGTTGTGGGAGTGTCTTCGGTTTCAGAGGGTTGGGATGTCACAGGTATGGGGGGAATTTCCTGTGTTAGCCCCTTTTGTGTGGGTGAAATTAGCACACTCAAGAGGAATATTACAGATAGAGATTGACGGGACAAACATCTAAGATTACCTTTTGGCAACAAACTCAACATTATTTTTCATCAGGCAATACTGCCATTCAAAGAGCTTTTATTATCCATAAAATACACCTGATCATTCCTTAGAATTTAACAAATAATAAATAGCTGTATTTGGTAAATTTATATCACAATAGATATTGCGATCGCTTGACCCTAAATATTGAATTATTTTTATTTATAAATATCTCTCTTAAGTATGAAATCAACTTACTACTATAGATATACATAGGACTCCTATTTGATTATGGAAAAACTCACTGATTCTTTTATTTGTTGAATAAAAATGAATTTTTAACTAGGGCTGTGAATTCTAGCAGGGACAGTAAAATCTGGTCGTAGAGCGCGCGCTCCTCCATACTAGTAAGATACTGGTATATCTTTTATAATAAATGTATCTATCACCACCTAGCAATGAACCAGATATGTTGTCTCAATCGGGAGTGTGATAACCCGCCAGTTCCCGAACATACGAAATTTTGCCCCAGTTGCGGAGTTCCACTAATCACGTTGAGAAACCGCTATCGACCAATTAAATCATTGGGTGGTGGAGGATTTGCCAAAACCTATTTAGCATTAGACATTGATAAATTAAATGAAAAGTGTGTAATTAAGCAATTTGCACCCCAGACCCAAGGAACAGCAGGATTACAAAAAGCTACAGAATTATTTTTACAAGAAGCACAGCAATTACAACAACTCGGAGAACATCCCCAAATTCCCGCTTTGTTAGCGTATTTTAAAGAAAATAATCGGCTGTATTTGGTACAACAATTTATTGATGGGGAGAATTTATTAAGGGAATTAGAACAGCAGGGAATATTTAAAGAATTAAAAATACGCGCCTTATTACAAGATTTATTACCAATTATCAAAGTAGTTCATAGCCACAACATTATTCACCGGGATATCAAACCAGAAAATATTATGCGTCGTCGGAATGATGGCAAATTAATATTAATTGATTTTGGTGCATCCAAGCAACTACAGGGAACGGTCAAAACAGGCACATCAATTGGTACTTTTGGCTATTCTCCATTAGAACAAATGCAAGATGCGAAAGTCTATCCCGCCAGTGATTTATATAGTATTGGTGTAACTTGTTTTCATTTGTTAACAGGAGTTCACCCTTGGGAACTTTGGCAGGAAGATGGTTATGGATGGGTGAAACAATGGCGTAACCATTTACAGCAACCAATTAGTCCAGAATTGGAGCAAATTTTAGATAAGTTATTAACAAAAGATGTTCAACAGCGTTATCAATCTGCTGAAGAAGTTTTACTGAATGTCAAAATACCCCCTAAAGTACATTATCAAAATCCAACAGTACCGCGACCTAAACTGCAACCAATACGCCAACCAACACAACAAACCAACTCTTCCCGTCGTGGTTTTTTGCCAATTGCGGGTTTAGCAGGGGTAGGATTTTTTATAGCCGTGGTAGGACAAATGGGACAAAGTATATTTAGGGAGAATCCAACCCCACAGGTCATAACAGAGTCTACCCCAACACCAGAACCCATTCCATTGGGGGGGATGCAATATACTAGACTACGAGATTTACTTGCTGCGGGGAGTTGGAAAGAAGCAAATGACGAAACAGTGAGACTTATGTTAGTAGTAGCGAAACAGGAAAAAGAAGGTTTGCTATTTATGACAAGTGTTGAAAATTTCCCCTGTAAAGACCTTCAGACTATTGACAAGTTGTGGGTAAAACATAGCAATGGCCGGTTTGGTTTTTCTGTGCAAAAGCCCATTTATCAAAGTTTGGGGGGAACCAGAGAGTTCAACAGAAATATTGCAGAAGCTTTTGGAGAAAAAATAGGATGGAGGAAAGAAAGAAAATGGAAAAGCTATAGTGAGCTTACGTTTGATAAAATAGCGCCACCAGGACATCTTCCATCTGATAGGTCAGCAGGAGGTTTTCGTTGGGGCTTGACCAGGGGTACTCTCTTTTCTCGCATGGATATTTGTAAAATTTAACATCTAAACGCTTCCGCCCTGAGTATCAGCAGAACAGTTACAGCAAGCCCTATTTAAACCTCCGCGTACCTTTGCGTAAACCTTTGCGCTCCTTTGCGTTAAAAAGGATTCTCAATATTTAGTCCAGTAATTCCTTGAAAAGCATTAACATTTCTTATTACTAAAACTGCATCTTGATTTATTGCTGTAGCGGCAATAATTGCATCAGGAAGCTTAATTTTCTACTGTCGTTTATTTAACATCACGCGAAAGTCCCCACCCTCAATGTACATTGAGGGTGGGGATGAATAGCGGTTGGCGACGATGACATCTGTGACCAATATCAACCTAGCGGTTGATGAGGGAATGGATGTATGAGAAGTCAACAATCTTGATTTTTCGGTTCTGGTAGGTATCAATTAAGTCTTCAATAATTTGAGTAATTGTATTATCCTGTTCAATTGCTAATAAGCGCAACTTATTGATTCTGCATTCACTGATACGAATATGCAACTCTTTTTTTAGACATAGCTAAGTACAGATTGCGGACATATTTATGTAATCATATTTAAAAGGAAAAGGAAAAAGCAAAATAAAACAAGGAGGTGATGAGACTGTGGCTACGAGAAGAATGACTTTCCGGTTATATCCAAATATTCAAATAGAAAAACAATTGCGGTATCATCGGAAGCTTCATAAAGATTTGTTCAATGCCGCAGTCAATAATAGGTTGACGCAATATAAAAAATTCAATCGTTCTATTGATTATTTCGAGCAGCAGAATTGTTTACCAGCATTCAAGGAAGTTTGGACAGAATATAAACAAATCAATTCCCAAGCTTTACAAGCAACCTTAAAGCGTGTTGATTTTGCTTTTGAACGTTGGTTCAAAGGTTTAGGCAAGCGTCCGAGATTCAAGTCAATACGTCATTATTCAGGTTGGACTTATCCGGCTAAAACTGGGTATTCGGTAGAATCAAATAGTGAAAATGGTTACTTGAACTTGTCTAAAATTGGCCGAATTCAGATGCGAGGGAAAGCAAAGTATTGGGGTAAACCAACTACTTGCACAATTGTTTACCGTAACGGTAAATGGTACGCATCTATTACAGTTGATGTTTTAGAGCAAGCGTTAAAACCTGAAGTTTTGCCAACTGGTGCGATTGGCATTGATTTGGGTTGTAAATCAGCATTATCAATTACCGATGGAGAAAATCATCAACAAATTGATGCTCCCAAGTTCTTCAGGAATGCTGAACAGAAAGTAAAAAAGGTATCTCAAGAAAAAAGGCGTAAACGCGCACCCAACAGGAACAAGAAAGTTAAGGCTTCTAGAAGGTTCAAGAAAGTTCAGCTAAGAGTTAGCAAGATACTCAGAAAAGTTGCTAACCAACGTCAGAACTGGGTACACCAAGTGGCGGCAGAAATTGTCAGCAGTAATAGCTTCGTCGCCACAGAGAAACTAGAAGTCAAGAACATGACTAGTAGGGCTAGAAAAGGCAAGCGTCAAAAGCAAAAAGCAGGGCTAAATAAGTCGATACTCGATGTCGGTTTTGGAATGCTTCGTAGTGCCATCAAGTACAAAGTAGAACAAATTGGTGGTGTGTTCGTGGAAGTTCCAACTAAGAAAGTAAAGCCTAGCCAAACTTGTCCTAAATGTGGTCATCGACACAAGAAAACACTCGATATTAGAGTACATGAGTGTGGTGTTTGTGGATATGTTCAAGACAGAGATATTGCTGCTGCCGAAGTTATGCTTTATTGGTCAAAAGGAACACTACCGGGGTTAGGAACTAACCGCGCTAACGCGCCGCTACGCTAACGTAGACGCAGAGTCGTCTAGCTCTACTTCATACACCCGCAAACAAGCAGGAAGTATGAAGCAACTAGGGACGAAGAAGCGTCAAAAATCTGTAGAAGTTTCTGCTAGCAACGAACTAAGGGATGTAGAAACCCATAGTTCAGGCGGAGCCAACTATGGGTAGTTCATTATCTATCTCTAAAGGATGAAATTAACTTACTACTTTAGATAGTAGTGAAACTAATTAAAAAATAGATAACCTAGATAAAAGGAAACCAGAATTCACCACACCAATCCTTAGCTGCGCGTACTGAGGATTGCTGAACTCAATCTGGATTTTCTCAAAATTACTAAGCAAATTAACAGATCCTCGCACGATAAATATGAAAGTACACGAACTCCTGAAAAA
>REBL01000167.1 GCA_007692755.1 Nodularia sp. (in: cyanobacteria)
CTGCCTTTAAACTCATGCCATTATGCCAAACACTGGAGATCCAAAGTCCTCCAAACCATTATTATCCATTGTGGTGTCTGTTGGTGTGGAGATGTGCTGACGGGCTTGATTTTGCATCTTTGCATCTGTGACAGAAATCGGTTTAATCCCGCTAGTCACCTGATTTATCCACCACACATCCTGAGTTCGCACCGCTTCAAACCCAGCAGCGCCCATGCGTGCGTCTAAGTTATCAGCCGCATATTCCCGAATATATGGTTCTTCAAAAACATCATTCAGCCAATGTAACTGACGTAAGGTATTCTGATTACCATCGAGAATTAAAACTTGCCCACCAGTCACCAATAACCGGAAGCTTTCCCGCAGTATGGCTTGACATACTACACTGGGTGTTTCATGAAATAACAAAGACGCTGTTACTAAGTCAAAACTAGCCTCTGGGAAATTGGTAGTTTCAGCGTTACCATGTTGCCAGTGTATATCTAAACCTGCATTTCTGGCTTTATCTTCTGCCCTCACCAGCATATAAGGAGATAAATCTAAACCAATCACTTGGGCTTGGGGAAATGCCTGTTTTAACTTCAAAGTTGTGGAACCTGTACCACAGCCTAAATCAAGTATACGTCGTGGTTTGACTTTGATGGCATCAATTAAAGCTTGACGTACTACAGTTTCATTGGGTGGTAAAACGTATTGGGTTATGGGGTCGTAGGTAACTGCTGCACTAGAATTAAGATATCCGCCTTCAATGCCATGAAAGTTGTGCTGGCTGTAGTATAAGGGCATGATCACATTAGATTGTCGCAGGCGATCGCTTTCTTGCTGCCAATCAATACTATCAGAGTAACGTTGCAAAGCCTCTTGATCAATAAACGCCCGCACCACAGGGGAGAGAAACTTTTCCCATAAAGTATCTTGACGGGTAGCCATAGGATTTTACCAGATTCAATCAGTTAGTTTACTGCTTCACAAATTTTAACTAATTCTAGCTATAGGACTCCTATTTGATTTCTGAACAAGACTAAGAGAAAATACGGGGAGGTATACAAGTCTAACTGACTGGTGAGCAGTATTTACCGCCTGAAATGGAAGGTATTATAGTCAAAATTTTTCTTTCATGGGTAACAATAACAATTATCTCTTTATTTTTTGTTGTCAGCCCTATCCTTTTAGTTGAAACCTTGAAAAAGCTGAAAACTGAGTATTCAGACTTAATAAAAATGGATTAAAAAGATATTCGTTGGATAACTTGGATAATATTAGTTAGCAAATAGTTGTATACACTAAGATTATTGCTATTTAATGAATTAAAATTATGAGTCAGTTTTAGCGAAGTGTGTAGTTAATGTCTTCAGAGAGTGTTATGAGTCCTAAGTATAAGAAAGGTGAAAAAGTCCGGATTTACCATCCAACACAGTCAATATTCGGCATAGTAGCTGATATAAAGCAAAGTGGTGGCACTTGGCTTTATTCTCTCTCTGACCCTGAAACTGGAGAGATCCACCGAGTACATTTTGGTGGTAGTTTTGGCAGAAGCACAAGCCCAGTTAACTGGCAAGAGGAGAGATGGCTGCACCCATGCTAGATATTAATATTCGAGATGCCACTTTCGTTTGTTGATTGTCCGATTATTGAAGAGATGATAGAGGAGTATGGCGAATAAATAACGTTGTAGAAAATGACAACAACGTAAAAGCTTTATGTGGTAAACGTTATAGACGTTGTAAACGAGATAATGCCCCGCAATTCTTCTCAACACAGACCTTATCCGGTTCAGTGTGAGCCTCCTTGCGGAAATAGGTGAGTTTTTAAACGCAGAGGTGCGCGGAGGTTAGCGCAAAGGTACGCTGAGAAATAAAGAACCCTTGTAGAGACGTTCCATCGAACGTCTCTACATTTTTTGTCGGAGATAGCTAATAAATTGTTATGAAGCAACAATTTGGTAACTTTTCGCAACTACATTGTTAAAGATTGAGGATTGGTTTCAATCAGTTTTGCTAAGTCTTTGAGGAAGGCCGCAGCGTCAGCACCGTAAATAATCCGGTGGTCACAGGTAATGTTGACTTGCATTTGTTGACGCACGCCAAATAAACCGTCGCTTGTGGCTACCACTTGGGGACGGGATGCCCCAATGGCTAAGATTGAGCCTTGTCCGGGTGGTAAAATAGCATCAAATGTGTCTACGCCAAACATTCCCAAGTTGGACAGGGTAAATGTACCACTGTTGTATTCTTCGGGTTGTAGTTGTTTGGCTTTAGCTTTTTCTACCAAAGATTTCCAAATGCGGGAGAGGGAATAAATATCTACCATGTCTGCATTTTGCAACACTGGTGTAATTAATCCGCCATCATCCATTGCTACGGCTACGGCAATGTTAATACCAGAATGATATACAATTCCCTGTTCTGAATAGCTGGCATTTAATAATGGATGTTTTTGTAATGTCACCGCTACGGCTTTAGCCAATAGCGCTGTCATGGTTACGCCTTTGGATTTAATTTGTTTGTAAAGTTTATCTAAGCCATCGGTGCTAATTGTGTAACTTACACGGAAAACTGGCACAGCTAGGCTGGCTACCATGTTCCTCACCACGGCATTTTGGAAGGTCGTTAGCGGTACTGTTTGACCGGGAACCACTGGTGTAGGTGCTGGTGCTGGTGCTGGTGCTGGGGTGTAGGTGGGTTTTGGTGTCGGTGTAGCGGCGGCTGGCTGGCCTTTATTCACAGATGATTCCACATCATCCGCAACGATGCGACCATAGGGGCCACTACCTTTAAGAGTTGTTAAATCAACTTTGAGTTCTTTGGCTAATTTGCGGGCGCGAGGTGAAACTACGAGTCTTCCTTCGCGGTGGTTAGACCCGTTTTGAGTCGCCAAGGCAGGTGTTCCGACTGAGGCTGTGGCTGCAACTGGTTCGGGGGTGGCGGTGGAAGTATCCGCAGCTGACCCGGAGTTAACCAAAGTCTTAGCGGTGGCGATTTCGGCTTCTGTTTCTGCTACGTAGGCGATCGCAGATCCTACAGGTGCGCTGTCACCAGCTTGAACTATGATGTGGGCAAGATATCCTTCATAGAAGGTTTCCACATCCATATCTGCCTTATCTGACTCGACCACCACCACGGTTTCGCCTTTTTCCACTTTATCGCCTGGCGATTTCACCCAGGAAACGATTTTTCCTTCGGTCATTGTGGAACTCAGCGCCGGCATAAATACTTCGTGAATGCTCATAGGGTGGTATCAGAATCAATGGTTTATGGACTTTAACAGCTTTTGCCAGATTAAATTGTATCTTGGCTGAGGAGTTTTAACGTTGAAATTTTCTATCTGAGGTCAGGAGAAATGTGACCAATAGTTGCTTAATGGTACAAGCCCCCAGATTTATCTGTGGAATCAATCGAAAATCCCAAATCTAACATTGTTTGAGCAATCAACCCAGGAACCTCAAGATGGGATAAAAGTCTATGATATATAACAATTGTATATTTTTCGTCAATGTTGCATTATTCAATTCAAAATTCAATAACCATCAACTGTTTTTGATAACTCAAATAAAATTGCTATAAATGTTCATATTCTGCAATAGCCGCTCACCCAGACAGATGATATAGGGTTAGTGGTGAAAGTTGAATTTGAAATTTCCAATTCATAATTAAGCTGTTTGAATTTATTGTTTAGTTTCATGATGTTGAACAAGTGGAATTTTTTTCTCATTTTGCTGCTAAGTATCTTTGCTACTGCTTGTGCTGGTGTTAATAGCACCTACGAACAACAATCTCCAACTATGGGAGAAAATGGCAATGCTCAACAGCAGGAAATTATGACTGTGCTACACGCTCAAGATATTGAGGTATACTCAGAGCGTAAAAAATATAAAAATATACCACTAGAAAATATCAATTTTGCGCTTCAAGGTAGTGATCCTGCGGTTTTGGCCTTGAATGCCTTGGATGACCAATCATTAGCAGCAGAACAGCGCCAGGTAGAAGTCGTTTATCCCCAACCCAATCAAGCCTTAGTTAAAATTACGCAAATTAAATTAGAGGATGACCTAGCTGATACCATTCAATATCGAGTGGAGATGACAACTTTTGGGCGATCGCTCTTAACTAACTCGCCGCCGATGTGGCAAATTGTTTGGGCTGGCTCCCAGATACAATGTAGCACTGGAAGCCGCCCTGACAAAAAGTTAACTCAAAGCTGTCAGTAAAAAGCTATTAAATGTCGCCGCGAATATCTTCGACAACGCCATCGCGCAGTAGGATTTCCACCTGCATTTTACTAATCAAGTTATCACCTTTTTCGGCGCGGAAAAAGCCTTCCATTTGGAATTGATTGACTTCTTGATCCAATTCCAAAAACTGGACTTGCTGGAGGTTTTGTAGCAATTGATTTTTTTGCTCTAGCAGTTCAGTTTTCTTTTGATTGACTTGGCCTTGGATACCGTCAATTTGTTGCAGGGTTTGAGGGCCTGGTGGTTGTAGACTCTGCTTTTGAATTGCGGCAATTGCTCTTTGTCCTTCGACATCAAGCTGTTGCAGTTGCTGGTCACTTTGATTGATTTGCGCTTGCAGTTGCTGTTGTACTTCCTCTTTCCAGAGGGGAGTAACAATGACTTTGACATTAACAACACGCTTCAGCAGCAAGTTAGGGTTGGAGACATCCATAAATTCACGTTCACTCTATAGTTAGCAGGTGGAATGATTATCGGGTATACATTCCGTCAATAATATCGCGATAGCGTTCCGCGACTACGTGCCGTCGAATTTTCAGAGTTTGTGTCATCAAACCATTTTCCATAGAAAAGGGTTCGAGAATCAACCTGAAGGGGCCAATACGGTCATCCGCTCGATAACCTGGACGATTCTGCACTTCCCGATTCAATTCTTGTCGAAACAAGTCCTGGATCATTTTACTCTCCAGATCAATAGATTTGCTGAGTTCTGAAGAGTTTTCTTCTGGTAGCCGCACTTGCAGATTTTGACTGTCTGCCCATTTTTCTAGGGCTTCGGTGTTGGGGACTATCAAAGCCCCGATGCTGCGCTGGTCTTGTCCAACAAGCATAATTTGATCAACGTAGGGCGATCGCAAACAAGCATCTTCAATTGGTTGCGGTTCGATATTTTCCCCATTGGTCAAGACAATTGTATCTTTTGCCCTGCCAGTCAGCACCAAGTCGTTTTCTGGTGTCACCCAACCCAAGTCGCCGCTATTAAACCATCCCTGGGCATCAATTACTTTGGCCGTTGCTTCCGGGTTTTGATAATAGCCTTGCATAACTTGCGGCCCTTTCAATAGCACTAAACCTCTTTGACCAAGGGGTAAAGGCGCTTTTGTTTCAGGATCTACAATTTTTACTTCTGTGCCTGCGATGGGCTGTCCGGATGAACCCCGCAGATTATGCCAAGGACGACGGGCGTTGGTGACAGGAGAGGTTTCTGTTAACCCGTAACCCTGCAAAATATCCACAGCAATAATTTCAAAAAAGTTATCTATGTGCTTTGGTAGCGCCCCACCACCACTAATTACGTGCTTGATGCGTCCGCCTGTGGCTTCGCGGACTTTGGCATAAACGAGGCGTTCTCCTAGTTTATGAACGGGCAACAAGGCAAATGCTACTATCCTAGAGGTGAATTTCTCCCAGGCTGAAGCATGAAGATGATTTAAACTCAATCCTTGGGCAATCCGTTGTTTTTCGATATAGGTTTCACTCGTTCCCATTAAAAACTTAATCAGGCGTTGTTTCTTCGCTGGTTGTTCGCGAAACTGCTTTTGCACTCCTTCATAAATCGATTCCCACAGGCGCGGTACTGCGATCATGTAATGAGGTTTAAATTTCTTCAAATCCTGTTTGACAGAACGCAAGTTAGTATAAATTTGCGTACAACCTTGAGAAAGTAAGAAATACTCACCACTGCGTTCGTAACTGTGCCAAGAAGGCAGGATACTGAGAACGATGTCTCCTGCTTGCGGTTGCACTATCGTACCCAGGGTTTTGACTTGGTGTAAGATATTACCATGAGAAAGCATGACACCTTTGGGTCTGCCTGTAGTGCCGGATGTATAAATGAGAGTAGCGAGAGTATCGCCTGTTTGCTGAACCCGCATCAGAGTATGATTAGCACCCATTTCTAGCAACTGGGAAAAGTTCAGCACCTTGGGGGTGGCTTCTGGTGATGGCGTTTCATCTGAGAGTAAGATGACCAATTGAATGGGCAGATCATTCAGGCGGTCGCTGAGTTTGTTGAATGTGTTTAAATCTTGGACTACTAGGGCTGTGCTGCCACTATTGGCGACAATAAATAATAGTTCTTCTCGTTCGGCTTGGGAACTACGCACTGCATTGACTGCACCAGCCGTCATCATACCTTGATCGGCAATAAACCACCGGGGGCTGTTATCGGCAATTAAAGAGATGCGATCGCCTGCTTTGACTCCTAACCCTTGCAACCCAGCTGCAAATTGTTGAATTTGCTTTGCTAGCTGGGCATAGGTAATTTTTACTTCTGGTTGAGTATTGGGATTATGCAGGGCAACAACATCACCAAATTGTTTTGCTGCCAATGGCCAAATTTCTGGTAGTGAAACCACATTGCTGTAATCAACCAAACGCTGTAATTCTTGGCTTTCTCGCTTCGTAATCTTAGATAAATAAGAAGGCGCAGCTTGGATGTTTGTCATAACACATCTCCATAAATTTAGTAAACTGCTGTTTTACAGATTCTTCTGATATTAAGCTATCTTACTTCTCATTAATAACTACATAGCCTAGTGTGTAAGCTATTTCACCACTTCAACGGTTGTATTGATAAAAATTTATGTTAAAATTAAGTTATATAAACTAAAAGCAATCGGTGATTTTAATCATCAGTTGCTTTAGTTGTATGGGCATGGAAAATCAGAGACCACCTATTTTGCAACGGGGGCGATTACCTATCAATTTAGTGGATGCTTTATTGCTGACTTTAATCAATGCTGCTGTCTGCGTAGCATTGCCCAAATTAGTCTCGAAAATTCTGGCTCGTAAATCCCAACTTACTCAACCATTGACAAAGGGTTCAACATCTCTAAAAGCCACAATCGAAACGACTAGTTTTCCTTACTGTACGACTTACCTCGTGACAGGTAATCAATTCTGTAAATTCAAACCTCAATTCTGTTCTAAGTGTTCTCCCAACTAATGTACTGTGTGAAGGTACTAATCTCTGCATAATTCGTACCGATTTTCTATTTAGCTTTGCACCAGAACACATTCACTCAAATCATCTAAAAACTATGCGGCACAGAACTCGAACAGTTGTGCTGCTTTTTAGGGGCATTTAAAATATTAAATCACAATAAATAAAATAATGGGTATGACACCTCATAGCAAAAATGCTATACTATGCTACGTAGATGCACCCTGATGATCTGGAGAGCTGCTCCTGTAGCTCTCTTTATTTCATGCTCGGCGAATATCTGGCAATTGTGAGTGAAGACTTGGTATAATCGCCAGTCAAGCAGCTAACAGTTGTGGGGAGAAGAAAAATGGCAGATTGGCAAGAAATCTCTGGCGGTGTAACAGCACCAAGAGGTTATCAGGCGGCGGGAATCACCGCAGGACTGAAGCCTTCGGGATTGCCCGATTTAGCTTTGATATGCTCAGATGTAGAGGCGATCGCAGCTGGTGTATTTACCACTAGTCAAGTTAGAGCCGCCTGTGTAGATTATTGTCGCCAACGGTTGCAAGCCAAACATAGCGCCCGTGCAATTCTCTGTAATGCTGGTCAAGCCAATGCCTCTACAGGGATGCAAGGTCTACGGGATACTGAAGAAAGCGCCCAAATATTAGCGCGGGAGTTGAATATTTCTCCAGAATCGATTTTGCTGGCTTCTACTGGTGTAATCGGTCAACGGATGAGGATGGATGCCTTACGCAGTGGTATTCCCAAGGTAGTAGCAGCACTATCTGAAACGGGTTCTGATGCAGCAGCCGTGGCAATTATTACTACAGATTTGGTGACAAAATCCATTGCTTTAGAAACAACTATAGGCGATCGCCCCGTCAGAATTGGTGGTATTTCCAAAGGTTCGGGGATGATTCATCCCAATATGGCTACTATGTTAGCATTTGTGACTTGCGATGCCGCAGTTTCATCTCAGTTGTGGCAACAAATGTTAAGTAGGGCTGCTGATCAAAGTTTTAATGCCATTACCGTAGATGGTGATACCAGCACTAACGATAGCTTAATTGCTTTGGCGAATGGTCAATCTCGTACCCCAGCGATTACTGAAATGGGTGCAGAAGCGGAGAAATTAGAAGCCATGTTAACAGCAGTATGTCAGCATTTAGCCAAAGCGATCGCTCGTGATGGTGAAGGTGCAACCTGCTTAATTGAAGTGCAAGTCACTGGCGCGTATGACCAACTTTCCGCCCGTCAAATTGCCAAAACCATTGCCGGGTCCTCTTTAGTTAAATCTGCAATTTTTGGTCGCGATCCCAACTGGGGACGTATCGCCGCCGCCGCCGGACGTGCTGGTGTAAATTTTGAACAAGACAACCTGCAAATAAAATTAGGGAATTTCTTATTATTAGAAAATGGTCAACCAGTACCATTTGACCGTGCAGCAGCCAGTGCATATTTAAAACAAACAGCGGCTGATTCTTCTTTACCTGAAGATTTTATTTTTACTAACAATAGTAATGATTTATCTGTAGATAGAAGCATAATTAAAGGTCAACGAGTTGATAATCCCGTGATTATTGCCGTTAACATTGGTAATGGTCATGGTTCCGGTAAAGCCTGGGGTTGTGATTTAAGTTATGACTATGTGAAAATTAACGCAGAATACACGACTTGAACTACCCCACCGTGCCTTAGTCTGAGGGTGTAGCTTCCCTACTCACAGGCGAATGCCTCAAGTGTGGGGAAGCAATTAAGCCTGTTTTGAGTGACAAATTATACTAATTATGAGAGCGATCGCCTTTCCAACTTCTCCTGAGTAAGCCTGAGTGATGTGTGAATAGCTAAAAACAAGGTTAGAATCACGGATTTTACGGATTAAAGGATTTCACGGATTTTGGTTATCTTAGCAAATGAAAAAAATCTGTGTAATCAGCGTAATCCATATAATCCGCGATTCTGACTTTTTTATTTGTTACTTAATACTAATCTCTTAAATGTCAAACTCTTACTTCCAAAGTTAATCAATAATCCAACTTCGAGTTTATATACTTTGAGATAGTTTAATGTTTGGGCTAGGTGTACGTCTTCGAGTTGGATTACTGCTTTGAGTTCAACTAATACTTTTTCTTCAACCACAAAATCAGCGCGGCGTGTACCAATTGGTTCGGGTAGGTTTTTGTAATAGATTTGTTGTTCAATTTCTCTGGCAAAGGTTAATCCTGCTTGATGGAGTTCGTAGGCAAGGGCGCGTTGATAAATTACTTCTTGAAAGCCGTTACCTAGAAATTTATGGACTTCAAAGGATGCGCCGATAATTTTTTGGGTGATGTCTTGGTATTTTAAGTCCATATCACGGATTAGAGGGATTAAAGGATTTCACGGATTTTAGCATCTGTTGCTATCACAAATAATCTCATCCGCATCACTGATTAAAGGGATTAAAGGATTTCACGGATTTTAGCATCTGTTGCTATCACAAATAACCTCATCCGCGCAATCTTTTAATCCGCATCATCCGCGATTCTGACTTTTTATCTGGCTTAATGTTATTGGTTTCTCAAAGGTTTGCCCATGTGATTTTGTTATTCATTCATATTCCGATATGTAGCCACTGCGGAGGGAGATATGCGGTTTAAATAACGGAAAATCCAATATTTAACGATAGTATCTAAAATTACGGGAAAAGTGGCAATAAATAAGAAGATGAAATCTCGATTAGCTGGTAAGCCCCAATGACGTGATACACCTTCTAAAATTACTTCCCAGCCATGTGGAGAGTGAAACCCGACAAATACATCAGTAAACAAAATAATAATAAATGCCTTAGCACTGTCACTGAGACCATAGACAATATGATCAAAGAAATCTTTTAGCACCGCGATAGAAGGCTTGCTAATAATCAACAGATAAATAAAAGCACCAACTGAGAAAATATCCGAAAAAACATTTTTAATAGCATTAGTACTTTGACGGCGAAATTGTTCAGCAACTTCACGGGCTTTATCCTCCATCTGCATTTCTATCTCTTCAGCAGATAATGGAGGGGCGTTACTAATCAGGTTTTTAAACTTTATTTTTTCTTCAAATCTGTGTAGTTCTACTAATGCTTCTTCCTCCATTTCAAAATTGAGGAATATAGGCGCTGCTTCAGGATTTCTAAAATGGTTGATTATGGGACCTACTATTAATACCTTTGAGATTTGATGAGTTAACAAAGGTACTATAATTAATAGTAAAATAAATCTAATAGATATTATGGTTCTTCTTTGAGTCTGACGGAAATTTTTAACAACATCTTGTTCAGCATTGGGGTCTAATTCAACTTGCAGACGGCCGATGGTGCTTAAAATAGACCGAGGCAATATTCCCATTGTATCAGTCTTACCCCGCTGCTTTTTCTGCGGTTCTTTATTTTGATTTGATAATTTTTGTGGTGATGATACAGAGGTAGGCGGCTCAACTTTTACAATTTGAGGTTGATTTATTAAAGCCGAAGCATTGATTTCATTCTCTAAGTTGTTATATTTGGCAATGACTTGATCAATAAATTCTAATTTCTCTAAAATTAAGGCAGAACTAGGATATTCTATGCCTGTTTTCTGAGCCGCTCTTTGATGAGATTCATTAGAAAATAAACGACTGGCGCGAAACTCCGTCAGTCGCATCCGGGCAGTTTTTAATTGTCGCTTTAACTCTGACTCAAAATAATCCATTACACTGTTACTGTAAATGGCTAAGTTTAAGTCTATTTTGTTACCATTAAAATGTTCGTCTTCTATAGATTTAATCTGTAATGCGGCTTTATAAGCTGCTTCTAATGAACGCTCTGGGGTGAGTAAGTACCATCGGTAAGCAGACAGTAAAAAAGGGTAAACTTTTGGGCTAAAAAACGGTATTTTCATTGAAGGTAATCATCCAGCATTAATTGGTGATTATTAACATTAAGTTAACGCACGCAGTATACTAGCAAATCTACAAGGGGAGGATTTGTGATTTCTCATTCTATTTGGATTATTGGCGCTAGCCGCACTGGTAAGACGGCTCGTTTGGTAGAAAATTTTGGTGATTGGTTGCAAAGTGAACACCATATTTTGGAATCATTTTATACTAAAAAACCAGATGAGCCAAAAAGCCGGGAAACATCACGAGCCTCATATCTCGTCAAAACGACGAAGCCAGGAATTTTAGTTTTAGCTGCCAATAGTGAGAATCGCCGGAGTTTAGCTGATAAAATTGTGACAGCAACTCAAGGAAAATATCCAGTTCGTGCTAAGACGATGCTCGGTTTTTTTCAAGATGAAGTTACTTTATTTTGGCCTTTATTGATTCAGTCGTTAAAACTCAAAGCACAATTTCCGGTAAGATTACGACCTGAAACTGAACAGGAATTAGCAACGAAACTTTGGCATTCGCGATTAGATGCAGCCACTTTGCAACCTGCGGGAGTGAATGAATCCCGTTTGGTACGTCGCATCTTGGATTTATTTCAATTGGCGGCTTATAGTGGTACACCCTGTGAAAATATTAGCCAGATTTTGCAAACAGGTTTAGAAGAAAATGCCATAGATTTAGAACCGGAGTTTTTGGCATCTTTATTACTCGATTGGCGCGATTGGTGTTTAGAACGGGGATTACTTAGCTATGGGATGATTACTGAACTTTATAGTCAGAACTTATTAAGCGATCGCTATTACCAACAACAATTAACTCAACGTTATCACGCCGTACTAGCAGATGATGTCGATGAATATCCGGCTGTAGCCCGTCAACTGTTTGATTTTTTGTTAGATCAAGGCGCAATGGGGGCTTTTAGCTATAACCCTGATGGTGCAGTGCGTCTAGGATTGGGAGCCGACCCCCAGTATTTGGAAGGTTTAGCAGGGCGTTGTCAGATCGAAAGATTAACGATATCACCTGTACCTAGTCTTACAGAGCAACTTTTGACCCCAATGGTGGAGTTAGTCTCAGAACAAATGATGGTGTCGAGTTTACCAGACCCAGTGCAGTTAATTCAAACCACTTCCCGCTCCGAATTGTTACGGAAAACCGCAGAAGAAATTATTCAAGCTATCAATTCAGGACAAGTACAAGCAGAAGATGTGGCAATTATTGCACCGGGCTTAGATGCGATCGCTCGTTATACTTTAGTAGAAATCCTCGGTAAGCAAAACATCCCCGTCGAATCACTCCACGAGCAACGCCCCTTAATTAGTTCACCTGTGATTCGAGCATTACTCACCATGTTGGCACTAGTCTATCCCGGTTTAGGTCGCCTAGTGGATCGAGATGCCGTAGCCGAGATGTTAGTTGTCTTAAGTAGAAAACAAGAAATCTCCACTCGCATCGACCCAGTACGCGCCGGATTGATTGCAGATTACTGTTTTGTACCTCATCCCGACCATCCCAACTTGCTACCAGTTTCAGCATTCGAGCGCTGGGACCGCATCGGCTATGCGGCCACTACAGCTTATGGTGAAATTTTAGCGTGGTTAGAAAAACAAAGATTGCAGCTAGAACAGCATAGTCCCATTTCTCTGTTGTATCTAGCAATGCAGCACTTTATCTGTCAGGATAACAATCCTCCCTACGAGCAAATGGCAGCACTGCGGGAATTACTGGAAACTGCCCAACACTATTGGGAAATTGACACACGTTTACGACAAACAAAACCCATCAGAGTAGAGGCTGAATTCAACTCAACTCTTGCCGAATTTATACAACTATTACGACGTGGTACGATTACCGCAAATCCTTATCCCTTGCGTCCCATCGGCACAGCGAAAAAAGCTGTCACCTTAGCAACTATTTTTCAATATCGCTCTAGTAGAAGGTTTCATCGTTGGCATTTTTGGTTGGATACTGGATCACCTCTATGGACAAAAGGTGGTGCAGCAACGTTATTTGCAGCGCCATTGTTCTTGAGAGACAGGTTAGGGGAACCGTGGACAGCAGAAGATGAAAATTTACTAGAAGAAGCAAGATTACGCAAGATTTTGGCAGATTTACTGTCTCGTGTGGCTGAAAAAGTTTATTTATGTCACAGCGACTTAGCCGTAAATGGTCAAGAACAAATAGGTCGCTTGTTACCTTTAGTACACACGTTTATGTAAAGATACTTTTATTTATTTGTCACTAAATGAGAAATGAGTTATTATCTCTGTAGCAGAAAATACAGAGGATAACAAATGTCTCAATCTAAGCAACAATCAAATACAGTGATTGCCTTGATTGCGATCGCCGGATTTTCCGCAGCAGCTCAAACTGGTTTAGTCAGTCAACTATTCAATGTTTTAGAAGAGGGGATAATTCCCTCAGCCCAGGCTCAAACGCGGTTGAATCAACGACCTCCAACCAGAGCAAATTTTAAACTAGAGAAATTTGATGCCAAGCGAATTATTGTAGAAGGCGATCGCGTCTCTTTCCAGTCTGAAACAGGCAAACTTCAACCAGCCGCAGATGGATTTTATCAATTACCAAATCGTCAAACGCTGACAGTCAAGGATGGTAGAGTAGTTGACCATAAATTGTCTTCCAGTTGTTCCGGGGGACAAGCCGATTGCAGGCCGACTCCTAGATGGGGAGAATGGTTAAGGGATACCAGTAACGATTCACCTCGCAACCAAATTCGCCACAATGGTAACGTCATAGACACCTGGAATAAGATACAACCGACCAATCTCAGAAACGTTAGCCCTAGTAATATTCCTACTAGAGACATTCGTAGATAAACCTTAAGGGAGAACAGGAGTAATGTTAATCATCGTCTAACTTCTGTTTTTTCTGTATTTTTCAAAGCCAAAAATTCAGAAATTCAAGTTATGCATATCATCATGAAACTCAGCAAGCTCTGTAATCTTCGCTGCACCTATTGCTATGAATATGCAGAACTAGCTAATAAAGAACGAATGCCATTAGCAGGCATAGAATACTTTTTTCAGAATTTAGTTAATTACGTCAAACAACGCCCAGATCAGATACCCATTCATCTGGTTTTACATGGGGGAGAAGCCCTACTTTTGCCGGAATCATATTTAAGAGAATTTTGCGAGTTAGAGCGGCGATATTTGGGAGAGGCTGGCATTGAATACACCACCTCTGTGCAGAGTAATTTAGTTAAAGTGACAGATCGGACACTGGATTTATTAGCAGAACTAAATATTTCTTTAGGGGTTTCCCTAGATGTCTTTGGCGAACAGCGCGTAGATATTAAAGGTCGTCAATCCCAAGATACTGTACTGAAAAATCTGCAAAGGCTGATAGATCGGAATATTCCCTTTGGTGCGATCGCAGTTCTCCACGCTCAAAATATTGATTACGTCATTCCTACCTATCAGTTTTTTAACGAACTCAGCATTAACTACCGCATCCTACCCATTTTTAGCCACGAAGACCCACCAGAACGTATACGTCCCCTATTAATTTCACCAGCCGCCACAGTCACCGCCCTGCAATCCGTAGCTAAAGCCCAATTTGCTGAACCAACATATATTAACGTCATGCCTTTATGGGTTTATTTCACCGCCGCCATCAGGCATCTGCAAGGCCGTAAAATTGAGGCCTATCAGCCAGCTAAAGAGGAATGGGCGCTGATTATGAATACCAACGGCGATATCTACAGTCACGGTGATGCCTACCAGCCAGAAGGATTGATGGGTAATGTATTTAGTCAACCCTTAGCAGATATTTTTACTACGAAATCCTATCAAGATACTCTGAAACTGCGACACCAGCGCCTAGAAACCTGCCGTAGTTGTGAATTTGACCGCCAGTGTAATCAACTTCCCATAGCTGAAGCCATTCCCAGTGAGCGAACCTACGACAAAATGGGAAATCTTCAATGTCAGGTCGCCCGCCCGATGATTCAGTTTATGGTAGAGCAAATCCAGCAATCAGCAGACGCTCAACTACTCCTACAACACTATTCCTCAGAATCAGTTCCCGCAATGATTGGACGCTAATCTTTTATTCCCATAACTCCCCAAGCTGTAATAGATTCTTTACAATGTTAAGTAAGGTAAAGAAAATTATCAGAAATTAGAGTTAAAAATTATGGGACTATTTGGATTTGGTAAAAAGCTGGCTATCCCCACTCCAGAGGAAGCTTTACCAGGAAGAGCAAAATCGATGCCAGTACCCAGTGAACATTATGTCAATAAAAATCCCTTAAAAGCACCTTTTCCCGAAGGATTGGAGCAAGCAGTATTTGGCTTAGGTTGCTTTTGGGGTGCAGAACGCAAATTCTGGCAACTAGAAGGAGTGTATACAACTGCTGTCGGTTACGCCGCTGGAAGTACCCCGAACCCCAGTTATGATGAAGTCTGTAGCGGAATGACTGGTCACAATGAGGTCGTCTTGGTTGTATATGACCCCAAAGTAATTAGTTTCTCTCAACTACTAAAAGTTTTTTGGGAAAGCCATAACCCCACCCAAGGAATGCGCCAAGGTAATGATGCTGGCACTCAATACCGTTCCGGAATTTATGTTTATTCCCCACAGCAGAAGCAGCAAGCCGAAGCATCACGGGAAGCATATCAGGAAGCTCTTACCAAAGCAGGCTATGGGAAAATCACCACAGAGATTCTAGATGCACCTGAATTCTATTACGCAGAAGCATATCATCAGCAATATTTAGCCAAAAACCCCAACGGGTATTGTGGGTTAGGAGGAACAAAAGTTGCTTGTCCCATCGGCTTAGTAGAATCTCAAGTCAGTGGTTAATTCATAAATAACCCTTGTAGAGACGTTGTATACAACGTCTCCACATTCTTGCTTGGAGATATCCAATAATTCGTAGTTGCAACCTGTACTCTCTTAGTAACAGGACTTACGCAAAAATTTCCAAAAATCTTGATTTATTGAACCGCCAAGTCGCCAAGAACGCCAAGAAAACGCAGAGTCTGCGTAAGTCCTAAGTAATTACGAATTACGAATTACAAATTACTCAAGCCGCCTTGATAACCAGTCACAATCCTGCTACCATCCTTAAGGATATGGACTTCTATCTGGTCACTAGCCCAAGTCATCTGGTCTGCTAAATCTGGGTTAAAAACATTAACGCCTTGATTGCTAGAAGAAACCAAAGACGTGGGAGAATTAATTGCTAGAGAGTCCACAAACGGACCATCAATCAAGATATCTAATTCTGCTAATAATGCAGCCGAATCTGGTGGTGCTGATTCAGACTGTAGTTGCTTCAGAGTGAACCCAGTAAAAGACATCACATTTAATCCCGCAGCTTTCAGCTTACGAGCCAAAGAAGCTAGTGCCGTAGCTTGCCAAAAAGGTTCCCCACCGGAAAACGTCACACCTGTATTATTAGGTTTACTGAGGATATTTTCAGCCAGAGTATCAACAGAAATTAATTGATTAATTCCAAAAGACCAAGACTCAGGATTAAAACAGCCAGAACATTCACGCGGACAACCTTGTACCCAGACAACAGCACGACAACCAGGGCCATTAACTTCCGACTCATCCACATAACCCATGATATTCAGATAGCCAGCCGGAATTTCAGTGAGTGCTGCTGATGGTTCCGTTAGTTTAGTTTCCATCTGTTTCCTCTGCTTCCATAGTAAAATAATCCAGATATTTCAGTCAATATCCGGTAAATCAATTCTTGCTGTAAACTGCTAAACTCGCTGCCATTAATTTAACGAAACGGCACTGAGAATCAGACGATACAATAAATTCTCCTTAACTCTTCTTCTCTGCGTCTCTGCGCCTCTGCGTGCAACTAACTCTTAACTCTTAACGGCAGCAAAACTTGAGAAAGAAAAGCATCTCCACAATTTACCGTTATGGTGATTACCTGAGCATTCATCAACTCCCCACTACTCCTTACTGTACCACTTCCAGAATTCATCGCATAGGCGGGAAAACAGGCAGCACTCAAACTCAAACGCAGGGCATTACCTTTGGCAATTCGCGCACAAATAGGTTGCAGTTGAATTTTGGTCGGCGCGTCTTCTGAACCTGGGGGACAATGGACATAACCTTGAGTTAAGTTGTACACACAGCCATCAGGATGCACTTCTGACAGCACTGCACACAAATCATAACTGGGTTGATCGGCACTACAGAAGATTTCCACGGCGGCATTCCCTAGCAAATGGTAATTTTCTGTTAAAGGTGCGCTCGTATAAGTTAAAACATCAGCACGACAATCAAGATGCGATCGCTCAAAAACACCCGCCGACAGTGCTGCATGACCACCCAAAGCGGGAACTGGTCGCCAAGGGTCATGTACTAAGACATCAAAGGAATTTTGGATTTTAGATTTTGGATTTTGGATTAGGGTTCCGGAATCTTCTCGAATATTTGCCAGTCCAGTAGTTGACAAAAAATAAGATTTCTGGTTTATTTCAGGAATAGTTGGATAACTATGCCAAAGATTACTTCCCATCTCAAATAGACATACAGGTCGTTCTTCAAGTAATCCTGTATTAATACCTTTAAGAAACTGGTCAAACCATTGAACTTGCATCTGGTCTACAGGACTGACAGCATTAACACCAAAATCAACTTCACCGACTTGGCGACCCCAAGGCAAATGCGCCCAAGGACCGATGATTAAATGTTGGGGTGTGTTGCTGCGAGCGCTCATATCTTGATATAAATGCCAAGTTCCCCGCAGGTAAGTATCAAACCATCCCCCGATATGAAACATGGGCAAATCAACATTTTGTAAGTGGTTTTTAGGCGAAAGTTTTTCCCAGTATGTATCGGGATGAGAATATGCCAGCCACTGATGATAAAAGGATTCTGGGGCGAGTTGCTGGAGAATTTCGGGATTAGTTACAGGTAAATTACGAGAAGCAGCAAATAATGCTTCGTAGGCTGTTTTATCTCTTCGTAAACGGGCGGTTTCTGTAGCTAATTGAATTGCCCAAGCGAGGTTAGTTTGTAAACAAAATGCACCACCTTCATAAGCCCAATCTGTATATAAATCATAGCCAATCATGGCTGGGCAAATTGTGATTAATGCTGGTGGTTTCGCCGCTGCGGCATATAGTTGAGTCATTCCCTGATAGGAAAAGCCATACATCCCCACTTTGCCGTTACTACCGGGGAGTTTAGCAGCCCAATTTACGGTATCTTCTCCATCGGCGATTTCGTGGGTAAATAGCTGAAATTCACCTGCGGATGTGCCTCTTCCTCTGACATCTTGAATAACTACAATATAGCCATGTGCAGCATACCAAGTTGGATGGGCATAGACAACGGTAGAGGCGATCGCTCTGCCATAGGGTTGGCGCATTAATAAAACGGGAAATTCTCCCTCTGCTTCGGGGCGATAGATATCTGCATCTAGGCGGATACCATCGCGGGTGTGCATGGAGGCGGTTTGTTTAGGAATTACTTTCAGCATGGATTTTTACTCAGTAAACTGGTAACGGGTAAGACGTTTAACTGTAGTTAAATCTAAACCCAATTCCTGAGCAATTCCTACCTCTACGGCGGCGATATCTATAGTTGCTAATTCAATTTCTAAGGTTTTGATAGCTGAGTCGCTTGTTTTAATACTCACCTTAGTAAATCCTGTCTGCTGCTTAATTTCTGCTTCGATGGCTAATACAGCCACAGATAACTGAACTATTACCTGGTGATTCGCTTCTAAATGGATACTGGTGTCATAAGCGTAACTTAACATCTGGTTAGCCACGCTTTTTCCTCCTAGCCAAATACTGATACCAATTAGGGGTAATGGTAGCCAAAATTCTAACCCTAAGCTCAAAAGCGTAGATGCTTTATGACTTTTTATCAGATATCGCCACAAATTTACAAGAAAATTCTGGTTACGCATTTTCAATAATTAAGGGCTATCTATTGAGAAATATCTGCATTATTATAGATTAATCTTCTCATCCTCATGTATAAATTTTTTAGTATTTGGCATGAAAATTTTAGTAGTCGAAGACGATGCAGAACTCTTAGAACCTTTAAACACAGCCCTATCTAGGGCAGGATATATTGTTGATGGAGTTGGTAGCTGTGAAACAGCCTCCTGGTTAATGGGTGAAAAAGATTACGATTTGCTAATACTAGACTGGATGCTACCTACAGGAAGTGGGATTAATCTCTGCCAACAATACCGTTATATAGGAAAAACTTCTCCTGTACTCATGTTGACAGCTAAGGACAGTATTTTAGATAAGGTTAAAGGGCTAGATGCTGGCGCAGATGATTATCTTGTCAAACCTGTAGATATGCTGGAATTATTGGCAAGAGTACGGGCTTTAGCGAGGCGATCGCCTGTTTGGCAAGACCAAATTTTAAAGTTTGCCGACTTACACCTGAATCTAGATACTCACACCGTAGAACGACAACAACAAACAGTTGAATTATCTGTGCGTGAATGTCAGTTATTGGAATACTTCATCCGTCATCCCCGTCAAGTTCTCAGCCGTGATCAATTAGAGCAAGCTTTATGGACATGGGACACAGAGTTAGGAAATAATGCCATCACAGTGCAAATTCGACGATTACGCCAACGTCTACAAAAACTTGGAGTTGATCAATGGATTGAAACAGTTTATGGATTAGGGTATCGTTTTACACAAGGATTAGGAAGCCAGGTGCAGGGTGAGAAGAATTGTAACTTCCTCATGACTAATGACTAACCTATTTCGCCGCAGTCGTCGCAACTTAGCCCGTTGGTTTACCTTGTCTATGGGAAGTATATTGGTGGTCTTTGCCAGTATTATCTATGTCTATGTTGTCAAAGACCGTCAACAAGCTTTTGATCTCGAACTTTATGGTAAAAGCCGTGTCATGGCTGCTGGTATTCGCTATCGACTACATCAAGGTCAGTGGCGAGTTAAGCTTGATGATGTGCCTTTACTAGGTAGTAATACTTTATCAATAAGTAGTTTAGAAAGTGAAATCGCTTATGCACGTTGGTATTCTCCAGAAGGAAAGCTACTTCGGTTTGTCAAGGTACAACCTAAAACACCCTTCAAAATTTCTTCAGGATTTGAAACGCTGCAAAAGGTTCTGCCAGAATATAGCGATCGCTCTAATTCTCCAGAAATATGGCTACGTCAGGTAACTCTCCCAGTCATACAAGATGGGGTACTCATTGGTTATCTGCAAATTGCTTCTCCCCTCACACCTGTCCAAGAAACACTAACACAACTGTGTTTTCTGTTAGCTGTTGGTGTACCTTTAGGACTAGGTGTGATTGCATTGACAGGCTGGTTTTTAGGGGGTTTGGCGATGCAACCTATCCATGATTCATACCAAAAGCTACATCGATTTACAGCTTACGCTTCCCATGAATTGCGAACTCCATTAGCTAAAGTTTTGAATCATGCTCAATTAGGGTTGATGTATGTGGTAGAGTCTGATACTGAAACTCGTTTTCGCCTCCAGACAATCATTAAAACTACCAAAGCTATAAGTGGTCTTGTTAATGACCTGTTATTTCTTGCACGTCATGAAGGAGAACTTGATCCCAAGTTATTAAAACAAACTGACCTTGTAGAATTGCTGCAAACTTTGGCTGAAGAACAAGCTATTTATTGCGAAGACCAAGAGTTAACTTTAAAAACTGATTTTCCGACACAAGTAGTCAAACTAGGAATAGAACCAGATTTATTATCTCAGGCTGTACTGAATTTGTTAAGTAATGCCATTAAATATACGGAACCAGGGGGTATAATTGAGCTAAGGTTAGTCTGTTTACCTCGTTCGGTAAGTATTCAAGTAGAAGACAATGGTACAGGAATTCCCGAACAAGATTTGCACTATATTTTTGAACAATTCTATCGTAGTCAAACTCATAGAGGGCATAGTGGTTTTGGCTTAGGATTGGCGATCGCTCAACAAATTGTCCAAGCTCACAAAGGTAAAATTACTGTTACCAGTACATTCGGTCAAGGTTCTTGTTTTCAAATAGAATTGTTTGATGAAAAAACCAAAGTAATTGATAATTCGTAATGCCTCTTTCAGAGGAGCTTCGCTCTAAGCGCAGCTATGCCGCAGGCTTTACGTAATTCGTAATTGTTTGATTACCCGATATTAGCAATCTAAAATCAATATCTGAAATAACGATTTTTGCAATTTTTAACTACTAAATAAATAGTTGTAATAATGTATAATTATTTTGATTGCAAACCTTAAATAAAAATTCCTTCATGCGAGGTAGAAAAAATGTTAGGAATTACACTCAAGGAAACCAGAGTTTACCGAGAAATTAAGGAAGAGGGAGAGAGAGCGCTCATTCTGCGCCAATTAACACGCCGTGTGGGAGAATTATCTTCAGATGTACTTCAGCGTGTGGAAACTCTGTCTTTAGAACAATTAGAAAATCTGGGCGAAGCATTGCTTGATTTTACTAGCATGGATGATTTAGATGTTTGGTTAGAAACCCTCGAATAAACCAAATTTTTCTGTAATACCAATTTCAGGTGAGACTGCACATAATCCTGAAATTCCTTGATTAATCCATATTTATCTGCGTTAATTTGCGTCTATCTGCGTTCAATTATTCTTGATATTGTATTCCATGCAGTTTCATATTAATTCAATATAACCTACCTTACGGATTTAGAATAATCGCCATATCTAGAACAAAACCGGGTAAAACTTCTTCACCAGAAAGTTGAGGAGGATGATCAAAAGATAAGTCTAAAACTTCTACCTCTTGTCCTGGTCGATAAATTTCTACCAAAGGTGTTTGCGGGTCAAGCAACCAACCTAAACGCGCACCATTTTCTTGATATTCCCGCATTTTGGCGCGTAACTTATCTAAGTTATCAGTTTCTGAACGCAATTCAATCACAAAATCAGGACAAATAGGTGGAAAGCGTCGTTTTTCATCTTTTGTTAAACCATCCCAACGTTCTAACTTCACCCAAGCCGCATCAGGACAGCGATAAGCACCATTGGGTAATTTAAATTCGGTGGAAGAGTCAAAGACTTTGCCTAAATTAGTTTTACGATTCCATAAACCAAGTTCCATATTAATATCAGAGTTTCTAATTCCGCTTTCTCCGCCTGTTGGGGGCATAATAATTAATTCTCCAGCCTGGGTAAGTTCTAATTGCCAAGGTTCGTTAGCAATGCAGAGTTGATAAAACTGCTCATCGGTTAAACCTACGGCTGGAGGTATGTTTAAGGTGAGGGTTTCCATGATGGTTTTCACGAAAAAGGTTCACCTCTATTATCGTGGTTAAAATTTGCATGGGTTGAAATAATCTGGAAAATAGCAGGCTGTTATATTTCTGTTATTTTTGTCTGCCATACTCTTCGTATTCACCACATACAGGCATCAGGTAAAAGCTATGTTACGGAGAGCATTTTTAACTAAAACTGTTGTAACTGGTATCGCAGCTACCCTCTTCTTCCCAGGCGCAGCTTTGGCTACATCCTTAGAAACTGAAGCCAAAAAGGAAAAAGACCACAAACATAAGTCTAAGAAGTCTAAAGAACACGCCAGCACAGAAGAATCTACTGAAACAGCCGAAACTACAGAAACGGAAGTAATAGCAGAGTCAGAACCCGAAACTATTACAACTGAAAGCGAAACAGAAGAGATTGTTGCCGAGGCTGAAGAAGTAGAAAATCCTAAGAAATCCAAGCCTCACGGCAAAAAATCCTCTAAACACAAAGAGAAAGTATCTACAAAAGTCAACCCCGAAGAATTACCCGCCGCAACGATATAATGCCAATTCAGCAAAAGCAAATTTCCTAATTACGAATTAATTATGAATTGGAGTGCTGCATTACCCACCTTCTTTATTACCCTGCGGGAAGGTGTAGAAGCTGCTTTAGTCGTTGGTATTGTTTTTGCCTGTTTACAGCAAGCGCAAAAACAGGTTTTAAATCGCTGGGTTTACTTAGGAGTTCTGAGTGGCATTTTAGCCAGCTTTGGGTTTGGTTTGCTAATTCATTTAGGACTCAAGGGATTGCAGACTTCTGACCAACTTTATGCACCTGTATTCAAGCAATTGTTTGAAGTGGGACTGGGTGTAATTGCGATCGCCATGTTGAGTTGGATGCTGATTTGGATGACAAAACAAGCACGTTTTCTCAAAGCCGAAATTGAAGGTTCTGTGAAAAGTGCTTTGGGACAAAACAGTCAAGCCGCCTGGGCGATTTTCAGCTTAGTTTTTATTGCTGTCTTTCGGGAAGGCTTAGAAACAGCTTTGTTTATCGTCGCTAAGTTTCAAGAAGGCTGGACACCAGTATTCGGGGCTATTTCCGGACTAGCGATCGCCTTTCTCATCGGCATACTGCTATTTAAGTGGAGTGTCCGCATTAACTTGAAGCAATTTTTTCAAGTCATGGGCGTATTTCTACTAATGATTGTCTCTGGATTAGTCATTTCTGCCCTGCGCCATCTTGATGCAGCTGCGATCGCCTTTAGCTACATCAACCCCGAAGCCTTGGGTTTTTGCGGAGATCAGAATACAACTTGTCTGCTTGGTTCCCAGATTTGGGACTTATCCACCACCTTACCCGACCGCCAATTTCCCGGAATTTTACTCAAAACCTTATTTGGCTACAGACAAAAACTATATCTAGTCCAAGCCATAGGCTATCTCAGTTTTTGGGTCATTGTTGGTGGCCTATACTTCCGCAGTCTCAATCAGCCCACACCATTAACTCAGTCAAAAGTAAACAGTAAACAGCTATCAAAAACCTGATAACTGATAACTGATAACTGATCCTTAAATTCATTGAGGGGGACTGTTTAATCATGACATCCCAAGGAGTGCAAGACCATGAAGCAATCAACATCCATTTTCCACCTGAGTTTGACAACCATAATCCTGGGGATATTATCTCAACCAGCAAATGCCCAAACTTTTCCCAGTGTTGCTTCTGTAGAAAACCTGATCCAACAACCGCTACCCTTGTCTGAATGGACTAACAATTCTCATAGTGCTGATGCTTTGAAACAAAGTAATTTCACATCTGCCCAAATCCCACCTTCTGAAGAAGAAGAGGAAGAAGAGGAAGAAGAGGAAGAAACCGCATCAGACATAGAACTTCTGGTGACAGGAGAAAGCGACAACCCTATCCAACAACGTTTGGATGCACCCAATCAGGTAATCATCATTGACCGCCAAGAAATTGAGCGATTTAATGATGGTACAGCAGGAGATGTCTTGCGCCGATTGCCGGGAGTAGTGATTACAGGCCCCTTTGATGAAAATAGGGATGTTAGGCTGCGTGGTTTCGGTACAGGATTTACGCAAATTTTAATTGACGGTCAGCAACTTCCTGATAATCGTGACGATCGCCAAGTACAAGTTAACCGCATTCCGGCTAGTGCTATTGAACGGATTGAAATTATCCGTACTCCCACAGCTGGGCAAAATTCCCAAGGGGTAGCCGGAACCATTAATATTGTTCTCAAACAACCAAATCGCCCTATTGGTGTTTTAGATGCGGGGGTGAGTTTCCTTGAAGATAGGCAAATTTTAGGTAATCTCAACTTACTTTATGGACAAAGACAGGGAGACTTTAGCTATCAAATCAGTGCAGGAGTTATAACGCGAGGTACTGAAAAATTTAAAGACCGCCAAATCACAGATGCTAATGGTGTAATCACAGAAATAGATATTGAAGATGAGACCAAAAATTTCGTAGATTATAGCTTTGCACCCCGATTCCGGTGGCAACTTTCCCCAAAAGATGTCTTACGTGTGGAACCTTTGTTATTTCTCACCAACACCACTCGATCAACTGAACGTAACATCAACAGCACTAACTTTTTTGGTAACGGACGACTCCAGCGCCTCCGGGAACGTGAACAGTTACTTCAAGAATCATTTAGGGATCTGACTTGGCGCATGAGTGGAGTTTGGGAACACGAATTTAATCCCAACGCCCAAATGAACTTGGGATTACTGTTTCAAAAATTAGAATACACCCAAGATAAGACCGAAACTATCACTATCATTGACCAAAACTTTGAGAATAATCCTGCTAATACACCTCGGCCAATTGGTTCACCTAACACAAACACCAGCAACGAAATTCGTAATACCAACGAACAAGAATTATTAGCAACCCTGGGATTTAACTTTTTACTGGGTGAAAATCATCGCTTGAGTGCGGGTTTTGAAGGTAGTTTTCGAGACAGAGATTCTAATAGGGTAGATTTACAAAATGCTGATAGTGTAGATGTGAAAGCCAACTATGAATTGAGTGAACAACTATTCAGCTTTTATCTGCAAGATGAAATTACACTTTCACCGAATCACCTACTCACAGCAGGTCTGCGTCTAGAAAATATTACCAGTAACGCCACCTCTAGCGACGGCGTAAACATCAGTAACTCAAATACAGAATTAAATCCTTCCCTCAGCTATCGGTATCGGGTCACTCCCAACACTAATTTTCGCCTTGGTGTAGCCAGAACTATCAGCCGCCCGGCGTTTAACAGCTTAATACCCTTCATCAATACCAGAAGGGGTGATATCGGTCAACCTGATGAGTTAGGAAATCCCGAACTGCAACCAGAGACTGCTTGGGGTGTTGATGCTGGAGTAGAACGAACATTTGGGAATAACACTGGTGTAATTGGTCTCAATGGTTTTATCCGTTTCATTGATAACTTAATTGAAACGCAAATTACACAAGATCCAAATACTAACCGCTTCCGACAACAACCCATCAATATCGGCTATGGCAAAGCTTACGGTGTAGAACTCGATGTCAAAAGTTCTATGGCATTTATTGGCATACCTAATCTTAACCTTTCCAGTAACTTCTCCCTATTGGGTTCCCAAATACAAGATAGCTTTACTGGTGAATCACGTCCTTTTAACGAACAACCAAACTACGTGATGAATTTGGGATTTGATTATGGTATCCCTGAGTGGAACATGACCTTTGGCGTGAACTATAACTTTACCCCGCAAATTGAGTTTGAACAACTCGCAGGTACAAACACTCAACGCCGAATCACGAGATCAATTTCCAGCCTCAATGCCTTTGTTGCTTTTCAGTTACAAGAAAATCTCAACCTCCGTTTTTATGGACGCAATATCGGAGGCATAAATAGTGACAGAATCAACACAACATTTGACCAACAAAATAATTTTAGTAACCAACTTGTAGATTTACAAAGTGCGCCGGCTATCTATGGTTTCAACTTTTCTTGGAACTTTTAAAGGTAACTCGTGAAATGCCTACTTTCTTCCTTTGCGCCTTTGCGCCTAACGTACTTCGTACTTTGCTACGCTAATGCGTGAAATATAAAAATCTTGTTTTTAACCGCAGAGACGCAGAGGACGCAGAGGAATTTAATAACTCAAATTTTTACCTAATTTGAAAGGAATAAACCCATATAAATGAGCAAATTTGGCAAGCAACATTTAATTTTGGGAGAAAA
>REBL01000236.1 GCA_007692755.1 Nodularia sp. (in: cyanobacteria)
GCCGCCTACAGGTTCAGAAACAGGAAACCGTAACTTTAATATTGCTGGACAGTTAGGAGTTTGGGCAGAACAAGACGAAACAGGCATTTGTTTCGATTCTAGCACAGGATTTAAACTATCAACAGGTGCAGAACGTTCTCCTGATGCGTCCTGGATAAAATTAGCCCGATGGAATCAACTCACACCAGAACAAAAACAAAAATTCGCCCCTATCTGTCCAGATTTTCTGATTGAATTAAGGTCAGCTTCAGATAACCTGCAACCATTAAAAGACAAAATGACAGAATATATGCAGGAACCAGGAATACAATTAGGTTGGTTAATTGACCGTAAAAATCGCCGAGTTTATATTTATCGTCCTGGACAACCAGAAGAATGTTTAGAAAATCCTGAAACTGTTAGCGGGGAAAAAGTTTTACCAGGATTTATTTTAAAGATGAGTAAAATTTGGTAGTCAGAAAATCAATAAACTTTAACCTTTTCCTCAAGCATCTATCTCTGTCCTCTTGTCATAAGTAGGTTTTTGTATAAACAACTTTCTTCATCAAGCTAAAATTTGGATGAATTTAACCATAGTAATCCGCTAAAGTGTTATAAGCTTCATTCACCAACCGCATATTATTATCAGCTTTTTTTTGCATCTGTGGCTGATTGACAAACAAATCAGGATGCCATTTTTTCACTAAAGTTTTATAAGTCTTTTTCACATCAGCGAAAGAAGCAGTAGGCTGTAATCCTAAGATGCGATAAGCACGAGCAATTTTATCTTTTTCTGCTTGATTCTTAGGTGGATTAGATGATTGTTTATTCTGGGTTTGCTGCTGTTTTTGTCGATTCTGAGAACCAGGAGAGCGCATTTCTGCTTTTATGCGTTCCATTTCTTCGTCAATTTCCCAATTGCGAAATTTTGTGTCCACATCTTGGGGACGAGGAGAAGCTTTAGGAGGTGGGGGAACTTTTTGTTTTGGAGATTCTACCCTAGTCTGAGTATTTTTAGCTGAATAAGTTTGCACTCTCTCCCGCTTGGGAATATATACACGGTTAGTATTTCTGTTTTTGGCTATTTCTGGGTAAGGTTGATAATTTAAAGGTATTTTTGATTTTCCTAACCCATGTAATAACTGATTAAAAGCATTTTGTAATTGCTGTAAATCTGCAAGTTTTTGAGTAACTTCCGGTGTTTCCTGGCTGACCGTAAAGCGAATAACTTTTTCGGCTTTTTGTTCATACTCAGCCAAAATTGATAAACTTTGACTACTAAAATTAGATAAATACTCTTCAATAACTGTGAGACAAACTCTAGCAACCTGCTGATGATATGATTCATTAGCTAATTGGTCATCTTCTTGTTGGATATTCTTATTGATTAAATAGGAAATACTACCAACCACAGCAGCACCTACAGGACCACCTAATAACCAACCAATACCACCACCTACTGCAATTGAACCCGGTTCACTTAATTCATCAGTATTACCTGGTTTTGGGGGTAGAGTAATTTGTGGTTCACTCGGTAAGCGAATTAATAAATCTTCTGGTCGTTCTTCTTGAAAAAATTCATAAGCTTGATATAGCCATTTCACTACATCTAACTGTAACTCTGTTAAGTCTTTTTTCAGCTTGTCAGTTTGCCAAGATTTAAATTTATTTTCTGCTAATGCGACTGCACCATCAGCTTGATATTTTGCTAGTAAGTTGGGTAAATGTAGCCAATTGCATAACTCTTTGAGACTTTTACTATAGCCTTGGCTGATTAAATTAGCTGCCTTTTCCTTGATGGCATATTTAGCATTTTGTTTATTATCAAGGGCTTTGATTTCATGAATTAGAGGGTCAATTTTAGCCTTTAATGATAATTGGATTTGAGAAGCGATCGCTTGCACCCTTGGCAACCGTACACCACCCCTATTTTGTTGTAAAATACTCACAATATTCTGCAAAGCAGTTTCAAAAGCAACTAAACCACTACTACTAGCAGCCGCCACATCACCTTTTAATCTCGCCCGTAAAGCAGGTAAAGCATCAACTCGATATAAATTACTAAAACCTGGGGGTAAATCTGTACGAAAACTTTCTGCAACAAACAGCAAGCGATTTTGTACTTGTTTTTGTTCTTCAGGTTCTAGTAAATTCAGAAAATTCGCAACAAAAATAACTGTTTGAATTCCTCTATCAGATAACCAATCGCGCAAATTTTCTCGTTCGCCTAAAGTCATCAACTTGCGTGCATCTAGTAACTGAACGACTAAATCTACACTTAAAAGCTTCTCTTTAACTAAATTATCTTGCGCTTCCTGATCATTTGTTCCCGGTAAATCTATAAACTCCACACCAGTTTGCAAAAGTGGATGAGGATAAAAAACTTCTACAGAGGCGACATCTTTTCGCATCTGCCTATCACCATCAAGGATAGCAAATTGCTGTAAAATTCCTGTGCCACTGCGTTCAACTTCTGTACCATCTACTAACATGATGCGAGTCCGCACATCTGAACCATACTTCACAGTAATCATTGCGCCTGTGGTGGGAATCAAATCAATTGGTAACGTGCGATTTCCCAAGATAGCATTTAATAAAGTAGACTTACCATGATTAAAAGGGCCAAAAACCGCAATGCGAAAACTAGGATTAACCAGATGATTGCAAACAGTAATAATATCTTGATTTAATGATGACCGAAATTCTAAATTCAGTAATGCAGATGCAGATTTAAGAGAATCTGCTAAATTCCTGTAACCTTCACCCTGTTGTTGCATATTTTTCTAAAACCAGCAAATTATCTATAGCGATCCTAAATAAGATGTGAACATTTCTCTTTTTTCTCTTCCTCTGTGGTCTCTGTGGTTCGTTCTTCAATATTACAGCACATTTTATCTAAGTGAAATACACAAGGGCGGGCAGGATGCCCACCCCACAATATTTATACTTCATTGACTTGCAAGCTATCTCTAGATAATTGCTAAATCAATAATAATTATCAGCTGTAATAAGCCAATAAATCACTATATGCTGTTTCAATTTGTTGTATTTCCACTATTACATCTTCCTGTAATGTTTTCAACCTTTGTAACTCACTCTCACGATTTATCTCACGTGTTTCTTTCTGCTTGACTAAATTATCTAACTCAGATTTACGAGAGATAATATCATCATTAATTCGCAGACTTACCTCTTTTTCATAGGAATCAAAACACTCTTTCACCGCATCATATACAGTTTGAGATTGTTCATGGGCTATTTGTGGTAAGTATTTAACTAACTCAGTTTTAGCAGTTTTGACTAATTCCTTACGCGCTTGGTCTGCTTGTAAAAATCCTACTCCCAAACCTAACAAAGCAAATCCAATGGGGCCAAGGAAAATCCCTGTCACCGCCGTTAATATTCCCCCAACACCAATGACAGTAAAGTAGTTTAACAAAATATTTTTCCAATCAAAACCCGCACCAGCTAAAGCTACACCAGCCAAGTTTCCTCTAGATAAAGATAACAATCCCATTGCCCATTTTGCCCATCCTGGCGATTTATCATCTTCTGGGTTGGAATGAGTATTTACTTTCACTGGTTGTCCGGTGAGTTTTTCGCTAATTTGGTCTGTGACTTGACTGTAAGACGCGCCATATTGTGCAGCACTGCGAGAAAGTTCTTGAAAAGCACCATTAATATCTTTTTCCGCAGTTAAAGTCCAAGCCGCAGCTTTATCGGCAATATATTGTTCAAAGGCTTTTTGCAAGGCTTCGTTAAATGCTTCCCGTTTACCACTACTCAGGAAATCTAAAACATTTAATTCCGGTTGATAGCGTAAAAAATCAGTTTCAAAAGTATTGCCTAAATTTAAGACATAACCACGGAAAGATTCGGAAATTTTTCGCGCTTGGGTATCTCTGGTATTAATAATTTCTTTTTGAAATTGATCTCGAATTCCAGTCAGTTTATTAAACTCAGGTTCCACAGAATCTAGCCGTTTTTTTAATTCATTGACATCTTGATCCAGTAATGGTATCCGCCTAGAGATTGCTTCTTGGGTATGCTTACAGGCTTGTCTACCTAAGGTTCTGACTTGACGGAGTTCGGCGATCGCTCTTTCTCTGGTAAGAAAAGTGTTCAGTGACCCCATGAATTCGGTAAAACCCGTTCCCTCCAAATTGGCTTGTGGGTTCTTCAGTCGTTTTCGCAGCGCTTGAATTGATGAAACTTCAAATACCCGTTCTTCGTAAATATCCTGACCATCTACAGTACAATATTCGGCTAAATTCGCTTTAAATACTTGTCTTAATCTATTTTCTGAGGCTTGTAACTCCTCTTCATCATCAGGATCAATTAAAGATTCTCGTACCTGATCCCAAGCATTAATTAAAAAGAAAACCGATAACCCTCGACCTTTAATATAATTTTCTAGATACCTGCGTTCACCCAAAGTACAAGGTTGAGAAGCTCGCATTACAAACAGAATTGCGTGACAATTATTCACATAACCTAAAGACAATTCATTGCGGGCTTCTGTATCATTTAAACCTGGACTATCAACAATTTCAATCCCCTTTTCTAACAATGGTAAAGGATACTCTACCACTGCATAATCAACATCAGGAAAAGCTTGTTTTTTCTCTTGTTCCAGTTTTTTTGCTTCCGCTGGGTCAATAGTATATTTATACTTAAAACTTTGAAAATCTAGCTTTTGGGGATTTTTCCCATCATTAAAATGAATGGTGACTGTTTTCTCAGCACCATAACGTAAAACTGTTAACACTGCCGTACAGGGATTAACATCACTGGGCAACAAATTTTCCCCAATTAAGGCATTCAGAAAGGTGCTTTTCCCCCGTTTCATATCGCCTAAAACCAAAAGGCGAAACACACCTTCTTTTAAATTTTTGCTAGCTATTGTAATATCTTCAATATCTCGTTCTAAACTGAGTTTTCCTGAAGAAGATTCCCCTGCTAATTCAGCTTGGTTGATGGTGTCAGCCATTCGGCTCAGACATCCAGAAATTTTTGCCCGAACTTGAGCAACTCGTTCTAAATCGTTGATAAATTTGTCAGTATCAAGTTGTTGACTCATCACAATTACCCTGTAATTAAAGACGATTTTTTTTGGAATCAAAAAATAGTTTGTAAGATATCCACACCAATGCAGAGACAATCATTATCCCCGCAACTGCTGAAGCTATTCTCACAGCTACCAATGTTGCAACACCGAGAAGAAATAATTTCCCACCAAGAACAACTTTTTTTATCCACGATTTTTGAGTCTTTTCTGGCTGATGCTTCACTGTTTTATGCACAGGTAGATTGATATCAGCTTCCATTTCCCGTAGTCGTAATTCAACTTCTCGTTCTCGCAATTTGCGTTCCCGTTGCTCTAGTTCGTTATGGTGATCATCTTGAGATTTCATCAGTCTCCACTCCATCTAAGACAATGAAATGATAACAGCACTTAGAAAATAGGCTTATCGTATATTATATTACAATTAATTGAGTTATCCACAGTCAAACTCCCTTCTGGATTTAGTATTGCTGGCTGATGAGAAACTAGAAGTTAGATTCCACTGGCTGCACTTGCATTCCAGAAATATTTACATGAATGTTAGGGTCTCACGCAGCGCAGAGAATGAGCTGGTGAGGTGGTCGGAGTTTTAACTAGATGAGAATGTGTATGGTGTATTAGTATTTTGATTGTAAAATCTGTCAATATTACCACCGCAATACGCCAAAATTTTTATAGACCAGAACTCAGGAAAGTCAAAATGGATATCAAAAATGGATTTGTCGGCACTGTTGGTAACACCCCACTGATTCGCTTGAACAGCTTTAGTGAGGAAACAGGTTGCGAAATCCTTGGTAAAGCAGAATTTCTAAATCCTGGGGGTTCCGTCAAAGACCGCGCCGCACTTTACATTATTGAAGATGCAGAAAAAAAGGGTCTACTCAAACCCGGTGGTACTGTTGTGGAAGGAACCGCAGGAAATACGGGGATTGGTTTAGCTCATATTTGCAACGCCAAAGGCTACAAATGCCTGATTATTATTCCCAATACCCAATCCCAAGAAAAAATAGATGCCCTCACCACGCTGGGTGCCGAAGTGCGTCCTGTGCCGGCTGTTCCCTACAAAGACCCCAATAACTACGTCAAACTATCTGGCAGAATAGCCGCCGAGTTAGATAATGCTATTTGGGCAAATCAGTTTGATAATTTAGCCAACCGCCTCGCCCACTACGAAACTACAGGGCCAGAAATTTGGACACAGACAAACGGTAAAATTGATGGCTGGACAGCTGCAACTGGTACTGGTGGTACTTTTGCTGGTGTGTCTTTGTACCTCAAAGAAAAAAATTCGGCTGTTAAATGCGTGGTTGCTGACCCTATGGGTAGCGGACTGTATAGCTATATCAAAACTGGTGAAGTCAAGATTGAGGGTAGTTCTATCACCGAGGGCATCGGTAATAGCCGCATCACTGCCAATATGGAAGGCGCACCAATTGACGATGCTATCCAAATAGATGACACCGAAGCTTTACGGGTGGTTTATCAACTTTTGCGGAAAGATGGGATATTAATGGGCGGTTCTACGGGGATTAATGTTGGGGCTGCTGTGGCTTTAGCAAAGCAGATGGGGCCAGGACATACTATTGCTACCATTTTATGTGATAGCGGTTCTCGGTATCAGTCACGCATTTTCAATAGCGAATGGCTAGCTTCAAAAGGATTAGTCATTAATTCTTAAACCTCACCCCAACCCTCTCCTAGTCAGGAACTACGGTGTACACACATCCACTCTTATGCCGCCAGGAACTTAAGTTCCTGGCTAATAGCTAAAGTCCACTGAAGTGGACTAAACTCAGTTTTTCATTGGACTTGTGCTATGAGACTCGGAATAGATACGCTGCGCTAAGACTTGTGTGTACACC